>JADLFD010000545.1 GCA_020845805.1 Verrucomicrobiales bacterium
CATGCCATCAGATCTTGCGGTCCCCATGTAGACGGCCGCTGCGTTCAACCGCCGTATGCGGAAAACCGCACGTACGGTGGTGTGGGAGGGTGCCGGGGCGCAATCCCCGGCACCCGACCCGATCGGAACGAAGGGAGGGGGAGGATGGCGCTTCGCGATCGCGGGAGGCCGGCTTCCCGCTTTCGGGATCGAAGCCCTGGGGCGGCCTTTCCGGGAACGCCGGATCAGGGCGTAGGTGCAGGCCACAACCCCGAACACCTGCCTGGCATGATTCCAGCAAGCGGAGCGTTCGCTGGTGCGGGCGCCCAGCGGCAGCCCCTGTGCCATTCATTCCAAAGCTCAACCTCAACCTCAACCTCAACCTGAACCCGAACCGCGATGACCTTCGCCTCCTGGTTGGATCTGCGCTTCGCCGCGCGGCAGTTAATCAAGAACCCCGGATTCACCCTCGTCGCGGTGCTGACCCTGGCGCTGGGGATCGGGGCAAATACGGCGATGTTCAGTCTGGTGGAGGGCGTGCTCCTGAGGCCGTTGGACTACCGGGATCCGGAGCGGTTGGTGCGCGTTTTCGATGCCCAGCTCGAGCGGGGTCAGAATCGTGTGCCCGTGGCCTTTCCCAACTACCTCGATTGGAAGTCGCAGAGCACTTCCTTTGAGGACCTGGGGGCGCAGCATTACGCAGGTTACAACCTCACCGGGCGCGGGGAGGCGCGGCGTGTGAATGCGATGCGTGTGACGGCGAACCTGTTCCCGTTGTTGGGCGTTGCGCCGGCCTTGGGTCGAGGCTTCACCGAAGTGGAGGAGACCCCGGGGCGGCACCGGGTGGCCGTGGTCAGTCACGAGTTCTGGGCAAAGGACCTCGGTCGCGATCCGGCGGTGATCGGGCAGACCCTGGAGTTGGATGCGGAAATCTTCGAAGTGGTGGGCGTGATGCCGTCCGGATTCCGCCATCCGAGTGGAAGGTTTGAGCTTTGGACACCTGCGGCGCTGGAGGGCGAAGAGCGCACGACGCAGCGCGGATCGCATTCCTGGGAGGTGGTGGGTCGGCTGAAGCGCGGGGTCACCTTGGAGCAGGCGCAGTCCGAACTCTCGGTGATCGCCGCGCGGTTGGCGGCGCAGTACGAGGACAACCGCGGGTTGGGTGTGGCCTTGGCCGGGTTGCATGACGAGATGGTGGGGGGCACACGGCGCGCCTTGTGGGTGTTGCTGGGCGGCGTCTTTTGCGTGCTGCTGATTGCGTGCGCCAATGTGGCCAATCTCCTGCTGGCGCGCACGGCCACCCGTCAGCGCGAGTTCGCCGTGCGCGCCGCGTTGGGTGCAGGGCGCGGACGGCTGGCGACCCAACTCGTGACGGAACATGTGCTGCTGGCGCTGATCGGTGGCGGTTGGGGTGTGCTGGTGGCCTGGTGGGGCGTTGCGGCGTTCGTGGCGTGGGGGCCTGGGGACCTGCCCCGACTTTCGGAGGTGCGGGTGAACCCCACGGTCCTGGGCTTTTCCTTCGCCCTCAGCTTGGCCACCGGACTGCTGTTCGGAGTGGTCCCGGTGTGCCAGGCGATGAAGGTGGACGTCAACGACGCGCTCAAAGACACAGTGCGCGGGTCCACGGAGGGTTCGCGTCGGCATCGAGCACGCGCCTTCCTGGTGGTGGCGGAAGTCGCGCTCTCGCTGGTGCTGCTGGCGGGGGCGGGCTTGCTCCTGCGCAGTTTTCTCAAGCTCAACAGTGTGGACCCGGGGTTCCAACCGCAGGGCGTGCTGACGGCTGACTTGGCGGTGCCGGAGAGGAAGTACCCCTCCCCGGAGCGACAAGCGGCCTTGATCCTGGACGTGCTGGAGCGGGTGCGCGCCATGCCGGGGGTGTCCTCGGCCTCGGCGGTGTTTGGACTGCCGCTCGGTCGGATGGGGGCGCAGACCACGATCACTGTGGAAGGCCGGCCCGCGGCCTCGCCGGGCAACCCGGACAACGCCGGGTATCATCAAGTGGCTTCCGGCTACTTCCGGACGCTCCAGACCCCGTTCGTGGCCGGCCGCGATTTCGGGTCCGGGGACACCACCAATGCGGTGCGAGTGGTGATCGTGAATCAGGCGTTTGTGCGTGAGTTCTATCCGGGCGTGGAGGATCGCGCGGTGCTGGGTCGACGCCTCAATACGGAAGGCACCTCACCCGAAGGTTGGACTGAGATCGTGGGGGTGGTGGCGGACATGCGCCAGCGTTCGCTGACCGAGCCGCCGAATCCGGAGATGTACTTTCCGTTGACCCAGCGGTGCTGGGGCTTTGTGTCGCTGGTGGTCCGCACCGCGGCGGATCCTGCGCTTCTGGCCGGCCCGCTGAAGCAGGCGGTCGCGGCGGTGGATGCCAGTCAGCCGGTCGACCGCGTGCAGCCGCTGAGCTCCCTGGTGGACGAGAACCTGGCGGCGCGCCGATTGCAGACCGGGCTGCTGGGCGGGTTTGCGGTGCTGGCCTTGCTGCTGGCGGCGTTGGGGGTCTATGGCGTGATGGCGTATGCGGTGGCGCGCCGCACCCAGGAGATCGGAATCCGCCTGGCGCTGGGCGCGCAATGGCGCGACGTGATCGGCATGGTGTTGAGTCAGGGCATGCGGATGGTGGGGATCGGTGTGGCGTTGGGATTGCTGGTGGGGTTGCTGGTGGCGCGATTCCTGGCGTCGCTGCTGTACGAAGTGGGGCCGCACGACCCGACCACTTTCGGCGTGGTGACGCTCGTGCTGTCGGGAGTGGCGCTGGCCGCGTGCTGGATCCCGGCTCGACGTGCCTCACGCGTGGCACCGATGGAGGCGTTGCGCGGCGAGTGAGGGACAAGGGACAAGGGACGAAGGCTGTGGGTCTGCGGCGAACCGGAGACAAACGATGAACGATCTGCGACTGGTGATGCGGCAATGGATGAAGCAACCCGGCTTCCTGGCCGTGGCGACGTTCACCCTGGCGCTGGGGGTCGGCGTGAACCTGGCGCTGATCAGCCTGGCCAACGGGATGTTTCTGAGGCCCATGCCGGGGCTGCGCGAGGTCGATACGCTGATGACACTCGCTCGAGTCTATCCCGGCGGGCTGGCCGTGAACGCCCATATCTCGTACCCGCACTTCCGCGAGTTCCGCGAGTCGCAGACCGCCTTCTCGGAGCTGGCCGCCTTTGCCGCGGCACCGTTCAACATTGCGGGGCGCGAGCGGGGTGACCGCGTCATGGGCGAGATGGTCACGGCCAATTACCTGCGCACCCTGGGCGTTCCCCTGTTGCTGGGACGCGATTTCCGCGCCGACGAGGACGAGGTGCCGGGGCGCGATCCCGTGGTGATTCTCAGCGAACGCCTGTGGCGCGAGCGGTGGGGGGCGGACGCCGCGATCGTGGGTTCGCGGGTTGTGATCAATACCAACACGTTCACGGTCATCGGGGTGGCCGGGGGCGGATTCCGTGGATACCAGCTGCCGACCGGTTACGACCTCTGGATGCCGCTTTCGATGGCGTCGCAGGTCCAGGGGGGGAGTGCGAATCGTTACTCCGACTCCTCGTTGAACTGGATTCACAGGTCGGTGGGGCGACTGAAACCGGGGATCACGTGGCGCGACGCCGAGGCGCAGGTGGAGGTGATGGCTGCGCGCGCGGTCGCGGGAGTGGGAACGGGGGAGGAGCTGAGCACCCCGCGCTGGCGCGGGGCGCCGTACAGTCCGTTTCCTTCGTTCAACCAGCGGGGACCGTTGATGTTTGTCGGGGTGTTGACCGGGCTGACCACGCTCGTGCTGCTGGTGGTCTGTGCCAACGTGGCGGCGCTATTCCTGGCTCGCGCGTTGCGACGCCAGCGCGAGGCCGCCATCCGGCTGGCCTTGGGCTCGACCCGGACACGGCTGATGCGGCTTGCCTTTCTGGAGGGCGCGGTGGTGGGCGTGCTGGGAGTCGTGGTGGGGATGGTGTTCGCCGTGCGGGCCGCGAACTGGCTCGTGGGTTGGATCCCAGGTGACGGCGGAGAACCGATGGTGCTGCGGTCGGTGTTGGATTGGCGGTTGGCGACGGTGGCGTTGGTGTTGGCGTTGATGAGCACCGTGGGAGTGTCGCTGCTGCCGGCATGGCGGCTGGCGAGAGTGCGGGTGGCCCCGGTGTTGAAGGCCGCCGAAGGCGCGTCCACGGGGCGTCGATCCCGGTCCCGGTCGGTGCTCACGACGCTGCAGATTGCCTGCTCGCTGGTGCTGGTGATCGTAGCTGCCCTGCTTTACCGCGGGCTGGCCACCCTGCAGCGGGTGGACCCGGGGATGCGCCTCGACGGGTTGCTGGTGGCCAGGGTGGACCTGGGGTTGAACGGCATGCGTGACGCGGCGGTGGATCGCTTCGTGCGGGACTTGAGCGAACGCCTGGACTCGGTGCCGGGGGTTGAAGCCGTCGCGCTGGCGGAGCATGCGCCGCTGGCGATCGGGACCTCGACCGTGCGCGTTGGTGCCGAGACGCATGAGGGCGCAGCCTCGGCGACCCTCTTCTGGAATGCGGTGAGCCCGGGTTATCTACGAACGATCGGGGCGCGTGTCGTGCACGGGCGCGAGTTTGAGCCGGGCGACCTGCGCGAGGGTCAAGCGGTGGCGATTGTGAACGAAGAACTCGCGAACCGACTGTGGCCGGGGCAGAACGCGGTGGGTCAGTGGTTGTACCAGAACGATCGTCCCGATCGGCCGCGGTTGGTGGTGGGGGTGGTGCGCGTGGCGGTATACGGGGATGCGGCGGAGGCGAGTCGTCGCACGCCGCCCCCCTATCTTTATGTGCCGCTGGCGCAATCGGAGGCGCAGGCGCTTTCGATTCTCGTGCGCACGCCGGGGGCACCGATGTTCCTGTTGCCCGAGGTGCGAAGGGCGGTGGCCGCCGTGGACTCGGAGGTGCCGGTGTTCCAGCCCACCACACTGCGGACGATGCACGACGAATCGTTCTGGCAGCAGCGGTTGGCGGGGGTGCTGGTGGCCTCGAGCGGAGGATTGGCGTTGCTGCTGGCGATGCTGGGGCTGTATTCGGCGATGGCCCAGGAAGTGGATCGCCGCCGTCGCGAGATCGGGGTGAGGCTGGCCGTGGGGGCGACGGTGCGTGACGTCCTGCAACTGCTCGTACGACAGGGGCTGAGGCTGATGTCGATGGGAGCGGTGTTGGGCCTCCTCCTGGGATGGGGGCTCACGCGGGCGTTGTCGGGATTCCTGCCCGGCGTTTCGTCGACCGACCCCGTGGCCTTCGGGCTGGGGGTGACGGTGTTGACGGCGTTGGCCTGGCTGGCGACGTGGAGCGCAGCCCGGCGCGTCACGCGGATTACGCCCGTCGAAGTCCTACGGGCGGACGGCTGAACCCGGCGGTGGTGGTGCGCGGCGGAGCGGGGAGAGCGGTCAGCGCGCGAGCAGCATCATGGCGGCGCCCACGATGAGGGTGGGGCCCAGGGCGCCCAGGGCGAGGCCGAGCGGGGAGACGCCGCCCGGGAAGTACTTCGACAAGATGGATTGACCGGCCGGGTTGGGGGCGTTGGCGATCACCGTGAGGCCGCCGCCGGTGACCGCGCCCGCCACCACGGCATGTTTCATGGAGTCGGTGAAGCCGGGCACGAGGGAGGCCAGATAGGTGATGGCCGCGTTGTCGTTGAACGCGGTCAGGACGGTGGCCATTGAGAACAGAGGCCATTCGCTCAGGCCACCCAGCGTGGGCGCGATCCACCATTGTTGCAGGCCGCCGTGAATGACGAGTCCGGCCAGGAAGAAGCCGACGAGAATGGGACCGCGGAGCTCGAGTTTCGCCTGGTAGTCCTCGGTGGCGGCGTGGAAGGCGAGGAAGAGGAGGAACCCGCCGATGACCAGGACCGAGTGGTGCGAGTTCAGGACGGTCCAGGCCATGATCAGGAGGTGCACGCCGGTGATCCAGGCGGGGACCGGGTGCTGACGGGCGTCTTCGGCCTCGCGCTCCAGCATGGCGGACTCGGTCGGATCGGCGAGTCCAACAAAGTCACGTCGCAGGGCGAGGTAGGTCAGCACGGTGGAGACGGTGATGCCGAGGGCGGCCTGCCACCCGAAGTGAGTGGCCATGAAGACGAGATCCCAATTCCATTTGCCGGCCACCATGAGTACGGGAGGCGCGGCGAAATGCGTCAGGGTGCCGCCCACCGAGACATTCACGAAGAGCAGGCCCAGGGTGGCGTAGGCGAGGCGTTTCGGGGGCTGCAATCGGTAGAATTGGCGTGCGAGGAGCAGGGCAGAGATGGTCATGGCGCCGGGCTCGGTGATGAAGGAACCCAGGAGCGGACCGACGATGAGGATGGCGAACCACCAGGCGACGGCGCTGCCGCGACCCAGGGAGGCGATGAGGCGCAACAGGCGTTCCGCGAGGTCGAGGATCGGCCGCGTGGAGGCCAGGGCCATGATGACCACGACGAAGATCGGTTCCTGGAAGTGGAGGTGATGCTCGACGTAGTTCACCACGGTTCCGTGGCCAAACCGGGCGGCCATCATGATCAGCAGCGGGACCACCCACAGTCCGAACACCGCTTCCACCTCTCCGAGGAAGTGCAGCAATCCGGCGAGGACCGAACTGGTTTCGCGCGGAGCGGGGCGCCCGGCTTCTTCGGCGGCGGCGGCGAGGGCCCACCATTGGGCGCGATGCTTTTCATGCACGGATTCGGCGAGGTGCTTGAACTTCACCGCCACGAAGGTGTGGAGGATGGCGAGACCGAAGAGCAGCGAGGCGACGAGGTTGAAGGGCTCGAGGGAGACGCGATGTCGCAGCACCGCCCCGAGTCCGGAGCCGGTCAGATGCGCATCCGCGTAACTCTCGAGCGACGGTGGAAAGGATGCCACGGCCACGGCGGCGGCGTCAGGGGCGCCGGGAGCGGCGGCGTGGGCGGTGGCGAAGCTGGCGCCGAGGAGCAACCAGAAGAGACATCGCCAGGAGACGAAACGGATCATGCGAAGCGGGGCGGGGTGCGGCGTTGGACTTGGCTTGGTTTGGCGGTGCGCTAGGGACGTGGTGATTCGTCCTCAGCGGAGGGCCTGGTAGTAGGCCGTGGCCCAGTAGTCGAAGAAGTCGTGCTGGTTGAAGGGGAAGTGCTGTGCGAAGGCGATGGCGACCAGGTTCTCCTTGGGATCGATCTGGCAGTAGGTGGTGGCGGCGCCGTACCAGCCGAACTGGCCGGGGCTGGCGGGGACACCGCCGCGGCCGGCGTCGAGCGTGACCTCGACTCCCAGGCCGAAGCCTTTGGCACGGCGGTCGGGCTCGGTTTTTGCGGGGAGCAGCGCGAGGTGATTGCGGGTCATCAGTTCCACCGTTTTTCGGCCGAGGATGCGGTGGCCCTCGAGCGTGCCGCCCTGGCAGAGCATCTGCGCAAAGCGCGCGTAATCATCGACCGTGCTGAACAATCCTGCGCCTCCACTCTCGATGCCACGACTGGCGGCGGCGTGCGTGCCGAGCATGGGTTCGGCTTCCACCAAGCCGCGGCCGTCGGGACCGTGCTGGTAGGTCTTGGCGAGGCGCGGCAGTTTCTCGGGCGGGACGTCGAATCCGGTATCCACCATTCCGAGCGGGGCGAAGAGACGCGATTCGAGGAAGGCACCGAAGCGTTGTCCGGAGGCGCGCTCGATGACGGCGCCGAGGACGTCGGTGTTGATGCCGTAGGTGTACTGGTCGCCGGGATGATGTTGGAGCGGGAGCGTGGCGACCTTTCGGATGAAGTCCTGGAGGTCCGGGCCGCTCCAGAGATCGGCGTTTTTATAGAGCAGATGGATGGGACTCTGGCCGGCGAAATCGTAGGTCAATCCACTGGTGTGAGTGAGGAGGTGACGAAGGGTGATGGGCCGTTGCGCGGGTTCGAGTTGGGGCGCCTCGACGGTGCCGCCGGTGATCACCTTGAGTTGCTTGAGTTCGGGCAGGAAGCGGTCCACGGGATCATCAAGTCGCAGGACGCCGTCCTCGAGCAGGCAGAGGACGGCGACGCTGGTGATGATCTTGGACATGGAATAGACGCGGCAGATGGTGTCGCGCTCCATGGGCAGGCGGTTCTCCCGGTCACGCATGCCATACGCGTGGACGTCCACGATGCGACCGTGTCGGGCGACCAGGGTGATGATGCCGGCGTGATCGCCGCGTTCGACAAAGCTGCCGACCGTGGCACGCAGGGTTTCGAGGCGTTCGGGGACGAACCCGGCACGCGTCGCGCTGGTGGAGGGCAGTGTCGCGGCCTGGGACAGCGTGGTGGAGAGGAGGAGGGCGGGCAGAAGCAGCGTGGGTTTCATGGCCGGATTGGAGTGTGGCTACCGGGGTGGGTCAGGAAGGTGGAAGGCGTTAGCGACGGAGCGATTCGAAGTTCTCGCCGGGCGAGGGGGGTTCCGCGCGTCCGCCCAGGTGGCGGGCGAGGAACGCTTCCACCGCCGCGGCAAAGCGGAGTCGGGCGGCGAGGGAACGGATCGAGGCGCCCTCCTCGGGGAAGTAGAGGTACTCCACCGGACGCTGGTTCGCCCGCAGGGCGGTGACGAACGCGTCCATGCTGGCGAGGGGGATGTCCGGGTCACGCGAGGTGACAGCGAGCAGGATGGGACTCTGGATCTTGGCCACGTGGGTGACGGGCGAATGCGCGCGCAGGCGTTCGAGGTCGTTGGTCGGATGGCCCACGCGACGTTCGAGGGCGGCGCGCATGCCCGGGGCGGAGGCGGGTACGGACTGGATCATGGCGAGGAGATCGAGGGGGCCGGACTCACTGACGCCGGCTGCGAAGGCGCCGGGATGGAGGGCGAGGGCGGCCGTGGCGGCGTAGCCGCCGAATCCGGTTCCCATGATCGCGACTCGTTTGGGATCCGCGTGGCCCTGGCGCACGGCCCAGTCGCGTGCGTCGACGAGATCCTGCAGCAATTTGCCGCCCCACTCTTTGTCGCCGGCGGAGAAGTGTCCTTTGCCGTAGCCGGTCGAGCCACGGAAGTTGGCCTGCACCACGGCATATCCGCGGTTGGCGAGCCATTGGGATTCGGGGTGCAGGCCCCACCCGGTGCGGGACCAGGGACCCCCGTGGACGAGGACGACGGTGGGCAGGTTCTTGGCTTCCACGCCGAGGGGCAGGGTGAGGTAGCCTTCGATGCTCAGGCCGTCGCGCGCCTTGAATTCGAAGTGCCGCATCGGAGCCAGGGATTGGTCGGCGAGGGCAGGTGTCTCGGGGAACAGCGGCGTGACCTCTTTGCGATCGCGTCGGTAGAGCGCGAACTGCACGGGGGCCACGTCCTGGGTGAAGCTGACGGTCCAAAGGTTGTTGGCCACGTCGCGGCTGACGATGTCGACATCGGCATCACGAAAGCGGCGAAGTGCGGCGAGGTCGGCGAGGAGATTGGTATCGGCCACCTGCCACACCAAGCGCGAGCGCTGGATCTGGACGCCATCCAGCGTGTTGGAGAACGGGTGGAGGGACGCGGCCAGGACGTCGTAACGCGCGTCCTGGGAGAGGGCGCGGGATTTGCCGGTGGCCAGATTGATTTCGAGCAGGCGCGGCGCGGGGGCGCCCACGCTGGAGATGAGCCAGACATTGGTGCCGCCGGCGCTGAATCCAGCCACGCGCCCCAGGGAATCGTCAGTTCCCGAGCGCAGGATGGGACGCCAGACGGAGCGCGGATCCGAGCGTGTGCTGAGGGCGAGGTCGCCGTTGGGTTGCAGCACCTGGGCGAGGCGGATTTGGAGATCGGAATCGGCGTACCAGGCGCTGATGTCACCGGGATTCTCCGCCTCGAGCGTCAGGGCGCCGTTGCGCACATCGACGCGGAAAACGTCGGCGAGGCGATGATCGCGCAAGTTCAGGGTGACCAGGATTTCGTCCAGCACGCGCGGGCTGGTGGCGATTAAGCGCGCCTGGGCGCCTGGAAACGGGGTGAGATCCCGCACGATGCCGGAGTCCACGTGCGCTTGCATCAGGTGCGCATTACCCAGCGCATCGACTTCCTGGAGGTAGAGCAGCGCCTGGCCGTCCGATTGCCACGCGGGCTGGCGGATGGCACCGCGGGCGTAAGGGGAGACGATGCGGGTCGCGTTGGTAGCGGCGGCCAGGGTGGGGTCGACGGGTCGCACCCAGAGGGCGGTGACTCCGTTGGTGGCGCCGAGCCAGGCGAGGCGTTTTCCATCGGGTGAAACCAGCGGGGCACCATGCACCGGCGGCGCGAACAGTTTCCCGCGGGGAATCAACGGTGCGGGCTCGGCGCCGGAGGCCGGCTGTGCCGCGGTCACCAGCAGTGAAACCAGGGAGAACAGCGGGAGGCGTCGGAACAGGGCGATCATCGTAGGGCGCGCCGAGTCAGCCAAGGGTGGCGGCGGAGGGCAAAGCGAATCTGGGGCGCGCGGCGGGTTGGGGTGCACGACATTTGATTTGCGGAAGGCAGAAACGACCGGCCGAACGGGAAGACCTGAATGAGGTGGGAGTCGACTTGGCTGGTGTCCGCCTCTGCGGAATCCCTGGACCCACCTGGTTCATCCCGTCCTCCCTCTCCAGAGCAATACTCCTGTCGTGCGCGCGGCGGGTTGCCCAGCGCCCCGGGTCGGGGTCAACATGCTGTCGTGATGAACGCGAGCGTGTCGAAGGCCGCCTGGGTCAGGAGTGGGATGCGACCCGGGAGGGGGCACGGTTTTGGGATCATGGCGGCCTTGGTGTTGCTGGGAGCAGTCGGAGTGCGTGCAGCGGAGGATCCCAAGCCGGACTGGCCCCAGCATGTCCTGACCGCCGACCGCTGGTGGTGGGTGAACCTTCCCGAGGGCAAACGGGTCGATGCCTCCGGCCTGTTACGTCGTCCGTCCGGGGAGTGGTGGACGGTGAACGACCAGAACGGCTTTGTCTGGCGCATGACGTTGGGCGAGTCGACCAACGTCGCGGACCTGGTGCGCGTTCCCGATCTGATCACGCCTGAGCAGGTGGGGGCGCTGACGGGCCAGCCGCGGGCACGTCTCGATGCCGAAGGGCTGGCCCAGGATGCCGAGGGCCGCGTTTATATTTCAGAGGAGGAGCGGCGTTGGATTCTGCGGTGGGACCCGGGGACGCGGAAACTGGAACGGCTCCCGATCGATTGGTCGTCGGTGATGGCTTCGTTTCATCCCACCGACCGCAACGCGTCGTTCGAGGGGGTCACCGTGGGAGGGGATCGGCTCTGGGTGGCCAACGAACGGCAGATCGGCCGCCTCATTGAAGTGGACCTGAAGACGCTGCGGGTGATGGGGGATTTTGCCGTGGCCCCCGCCGAGACCCCTGGCGAGGACACGCACTACACGGATCTCGCCTGGTTCGACGATTCGCTGTGGGTGCTGTTGCGCGACGTGCGGAAGGTGCTGCGGGTGGACGTGAAGGCCCGGAAGGTGACGGCGGAGTTTGATTTCGCGGAAATGGAGACCCGCCGCGCGGTGGCCTACGGCCCGATCTACTCGCCGGGCCTGATGGAAGGGTTGTGGGTGGACGCCGAGTTCATCTGGCTGCTGTCCGACAACAACGGTCTGGGACGACGCGTGAATCCGAGTGACGCGCGCCCGACGTTGTTCCGCTGTCCGCGACCCGATTGCTCCGCGCCGAAGTGAGCTGTCAGGGTGCCGCCGCCAACGGCGCCGACGGCGGCGAGTGCGGATGCTGGTGGGGGAGGCCCAGGGCGTGCTGCCAGGCGTGGAGGAGGTGGTCGAGGATGGTCTCCATCCCCGTGCCGTGCTTCACCGCGGCGAAGACGAACGGGCCGTCGCCCCGCATGCGACGCGCGTCGCGATCCATTACTTGAAGATCAGCGCCCACCTGGGGGGCGAGGTCGATCTTGTTGATGACCAGGAGATCGGTCTGGGTGATGCCGGGTCCGCCCTTGCGCGGAATCTTATCACCGCCGGCGACGTCGATGACCTGGATGGTGAAGTCCGCCAGTTCCCGGCTGAAACAGGCGGCCAGGTTGTCGCCGCCGGATTCGAGCAGCAGGAGGTCGGGATGAAACTTCGCGTGGAGTTCCTCGAGGGCGAGGAGGTTGGGGGTGATGTCTTCGCGGATGGCGGCATGGGGGCAGCCGCCGGTTTCCACGGCGCGGATGCGTTCGGCGGGCAGGGCCTCGTGACGGATGAGAAACTCGCCGTCCTCGCGGGTGAAGATGTCGTTGGTGACCGCGGCGAGATTCAGGCGGGTGCGCAGGTGGCGGCAGAGTTGCAGCATGAGCGCAGTCTTCCCGCTGCCGACGGGCCCGCCGACTCCCACGGTGAAGGCGCGTTGGGTGAAGTCGCGATCGAGCGGTCGATCGCGCAGGTGGAAATGCCCGGGATGCTCGAGGTGTTCGTGGGTGTGAGGATGGGTGTGGTCATGCCCGTGCCCATGCCCATGAGCGTGCCCGTGATCATGACCGGAGGTTGAGCCCGGGGGCGGCGTGTGCGGGAGAGAGGCGGGGGAGTTTGGGGCCGAGTTCATGGCGTGGGGAGCGGTCAGGTGTGGAACAGTCGGGCGTCGAGACGATCGTGGGTGCCCTGCCACAGGTCGATCATCGGAGCCGTTTGGGCGAGGTCGTCGAGGGTGTACGCGATGGCCTGGGTGGCGAGTTGGTCGGCCTCGGCGGTCAGGTGCTGTTGAATACGCTGGGCCTCGAGGGGGCCAACGAGGTTGAGGCGGATGGCGGCGGACACGACGCTGCGCAGGTGTTGGTAGAGGAAGAGTTGCAGGGCATCGGGGCGCGGAATGTCGAGGTGCGCGAGGGCGGCGCCGAACACAGGGGCGAAATGGCCGGGATCCGGGGAGGCCAGGTGGGGGAGATCGAAGGCATGCGACACGGCGCGGGCGAAAGCTTTTCCCTGCAGGCGGCTGGCGCGATGGGCGACGTGGTTGGAGGTCCACGCGTCGCACACGGCATCGCAGTGCGGCAGCGAGGTGGGGTCGCGATGGGCGGTGGCGACGAACGGAAGGGACGCGCGCGCGGCCTGTCGCAGGCTGGTGGCCATGAACCGCGGGAGGTCGTCGCGCTGCCGGATCACGCCGTGCTGCCGTGCGCTTTCGAGTCCGTTGGAATGCAGGAAGCCGCCGGCGGGAAAGGCGGAATCCGCGAGCTGCCACAGTCGCCAGCGCGTGATGTCCGGACCCGGCGCACGCGCACGCGGGGCATCCGGGTGGGAACCGGGAGTCCGGGCGAGGGGCGGGGTCGGCATGGCCAAGGCGGGTCGGGGATCGACGGGTGGGACGGCCGCCCTAGAACAGGGAGTAACGTTGGGCGAGGGGGAGGCGGGCGACCGGTTCGCAGGTGAGAGGGATTCCGTCGGCGGTGACGGCGTAGGTTTCCGGGTCGACGGTGATCTTGGGCAGGGCGTGGTTGTGGATCATGTCGCGTTTGCCGAGGTGCCGGCAGCCCTGGACTGCTTCGAGGCGTTTGACGAGACCATAGGCCTCGGCGGCGCCGGAGGATTTGCAGAGGGCGCTGACGAAGGCGATGGAACTGCGGGCGGGGGCGGTACCCCACGCGCCGAACATGGGGCGCATGATCACCGGCTGCGGGGTGGGGATACTCGCGTTGGGATCGCCCATCTGGGCCCAGGCGATGAAGCCGCCCTTGATCACGAGCTCGGGTTTGATGCCGAAGAAAGCCGGTTTCCAGAGGACGAGATCGGCGAGTTTGCCGACTTCCACGGAACCGACCCAGCGGCTGACGCCGTGGGCGATGGCGGGGTTGATGGTGTATTTGGCGATGTAACGGCGGATGCGGAGATTGTCGTGCGCGGCGGGGTCTCCGGGCAGGGAGCCGCGCTGGCGTTTCATTTTGTCGGCTGTCTGCCAGGTGCGGGTGATGACTTCGCCGATGCGACCCCTGGCCTGGCTGTCGCTGCTCATCATGCTGATGGCGCCGAGGTCGTGGAGGATGTCCTCGGCGGCGATGGTTTCGCCGCGGATGCGGCTTTCGGCGAAGGCCACATCCTCGGGGAGGTTGGGATCGAGGTGATGGCACACCATGAGCATGTCGAGGTGCTCGTCGATGGTGTTGACCGTGTAGGGGCGGGTGGGGTTGGTGGAGCTGGGGAGGACGTTGGGTTGGCCGCAGACGCGGATGATGTCGGGGGCATGGCCGCCCCCGGCGCCTTCCGAATGGTAGGTGTGGATGGTGCGTCCGCCGATGGCGGCGAGGGTGGCCTCCACGAAGCCGGATTCGTTGAGGGTATCCGTGTGGATGGTGACCTGGACGTCGTGTTCATCGGCCACGCGCAGGCAGCAATCGATGGCGGCGGGGGAGGTGCCCCAGTCCTCGTGAAGCTTGAGACCGATGGCGCCGGCGCGGATTTGTTCGGGAAGCCCTTGGGGCAGGGAGGTATTACCCTTTCCGGTGAAGCCGAAGTTGAGCGGGAGCGCGTCGGTGGACTGCAGCATGGCGCGCAGGTGGAAGGCGCCGGGGGTGCAGGTGGTGGCGCAGGTGCCCGTGGCGGGTCCAGTGCCACCGCCGATCATGGTGGTGATGCCGGCGGCGATGGCTTCGAAAGCCTGCTGCGGGCAGATGAAATGGATATGCGTATCGAGGGCGCCGGCGGTGACGATCTGCCCTTCGCCGGCGATGACCTCGGTGGTCACCCCGACCACCATCCCCTCGGTCACGCCGTCCATGACATCGGGATTGCCGGCCTTGCCGATGCCGGCGATGAGGCCGCCCTTGATCCCGATGTCGGCTTTGTAGATCCCGGTATGATCGACGATCAGCGCGTTGGTGATGACGCAGTCGAGGGCGAGGTCGGGTGCGATGCCGGCGGCCTGGCCCATGCCTTCACGGATGGTTTTGCCGCCGCCGAATTTGCATTCGTCGCCGTAGACCGCGTGATCGCGTTCGATCTGCAGGACGAGCGAGGTGTCGCCAAGCCGGACGCGGTCGCCGGTGGTGGGTCCGAACATGTCGGCGTAGTGCCGGCGATTCATGGACTGGGCCATAAGAGCAGCGGGGAAAGGGGACGAGTCTTCGGAGTGGAGGAGGTGGGGCGTCAGTGCGTGGAGGGTTGATGCGCGAAGTTGCGGAGCTGAACCGCGGAGCGCGCAGCGGCAAGTCCCGCTTCGGACACGGGTCCGGAGGCCAGGGCGTTGCCGCCCTGCAGGACGCGGTGGCCGCCGACGAGCACGAGGCTCACGGTTTTGGTTTCGCCGGGTTCGAAGCGCACGGCGGTGCCGGCGGGGATATCGAGTCGGCGCCCATAGGCGAGGGCGCGATCGAAGCGCAGGGAGGCGTTGGTTTCGATGAAGGGGTAGTGGCTTCCCACCTGGACTGGGCGGTCGCCGAGGTTGGTCACGGCGAGCGTCACGGCGTCGCGACCGGCGTTGAGCGTGAGTTCGCCATCCTGGACGAGGTACTCGCCTGGTTCCCCGCCCTCGGTGTCCGCGGTGCCGAAGACCGACAGGTTCGGGACGGGCAGAAACGAGCCGTAGAGAGCGAGGGACAGGTCGCCATCCTCACGGCAGATGGGGTGGTGGACGGTGACCAGCTTGGTGCCGTCGGGGAAGGTTCCTTCCACCTGCACCTCGGCGATGAGCGAGGGGACTCCGGCCATCACCTGGCGGCGGCCGAGGAACTGTCGGCCGAGATCCATGAGGGCGGCGACCGAGCGTCCATCGCGGATGAACTCGAGGAGTTGGGTGGCGATGAGGGCGACGGCCTCGGGGTGATTGAGGCGCACTCCGCGGGCGAGGCGTTTCTGGGCGAGGACCCCGGCGCCGTGCAGCGTGAGTTTGTCGATTTCGCGAGGGGAGAGGTGCATGAGCGTGGGTGCGGGAGAGGTCGGGATCGTGGGGGCGAAGTAAGGAAGGGGAAAGCGTGGCGGAGCCTGGATTGGGTTACCAGCGGCGAGCCCAGGGGTGAGCCGGGGCGGCGGTGGCGCCGGCGCCGGGATGATCGGGCGCAAGGCTGCCCGAGTCGTCGGGTTTGGTTTGGGCAGCGGGGATGTGCAGCCAGCGCATCAGGAGATTTTGGATGCGGGTCGGGGAGTCGGCGGCGAGGCGCACCAGGAGTCCGTCGCGCAGCGGGCTGGCGCTGGCCACGAGGGGAAGTCGCGGGGCGAGCGGGAGCGCGTGGATTTCAATGCGGGCGAGGTCGGCTGCGGCGCGCAGGCGGGGACCGAGCAGAACGAGCGTGGCGAGGCAGTCGTAGCCTCCGGTGCGGAAGGCGCCGGCCACCTCTTCGTTTTGGGCCTCGAGTTCGAGTTGGTCGAGGAGGACGAGGGTCCCCTCGACCTGGATTTCGGTGCGACTCCGGTAGGAGGCGAAGGCCCAGCGTTCCCCGCGCGCCACGCGTCCGGCGGACATCCAATCGACGAGCGCGAGCGAGGCTGTGGCGGTGAGGTGGAGGGTCTGGGACTGGGCGTAGCGGGATTCGGCGAAGGGCTGGACCGGATCGGGCGCGGCGGTGAGGAGGGCGCCGTCGGCGATTTCGGCGTGGGTGACGTGGGTGGTGGAGAGTGCTTGGGGATCGCGGTAGATCTTGGTGGAGGACTGGGTTCCGACGACGGCGCAGGTGTGGGGGGCGAGGTGGATGTCGAGTCGGGTATGGTCGCCCGCCACCGCGCCGCCGCCATAGGTGCTGAGGCAGGCGTGGACGACCGGACCGCGCGCCACGGGGGTCAGGAGTTTGAGCGGATCGGAAGCGTAGGCGCGCGTGACGGTGCTGGCGCCGGCCACCGATTCGACCCGGAGAACGGCCGCGCCCTCTCGGCGGAGCAGGCTGGGGGCGGTCGGGACCACGGTGGGCGGGTGGGTCTAAAGTGGGGCGGGGTGCCGGTGGTGCCTCAGACCGTCAGGTGTCGTTTCACGCTTTCCTGATGAAGGTCCTGGATCGGGCCGTTGGCCACGACTGCGCCGCGGTCGAGGATGTAGAACCGGTCGCCGACCTCCACGCAAAAATCGAAATACTGTTCGACCAGGAGGATGCCGATGCGGCGTTCGGCGCGGAGCTTGCGGATGGCGTCGTTGATTTCGGCGGCGAAGTTGTGGTCCAGGCCGTCGGTACGGAGTTTGCGGATCGTATCCCCGATCTGGTCGATGATGTTGGGCTGGATGCCTTCGGTAGGCTCGTCGAGGAGCAGGATCTTGGGACTGGTGAGCAGGGCGCGGCCGATGGCGAGCTGTTGCTGCTGTCCGCCGCTGAGCACTCCGCCACGGCGCGTGAGCATCTCCTTGAGCACGGGGAAGAGGTCGAGGACGCGGTCGAGGTCGGCGCGGTAGTCCTTGCCTTGGGCGACGGCGCCAATCTGGAGATTCTCGGCGACGGTGAGGGTGGGGAAGATGTCGCGACCCTGGGGCACGTAGCCCAGGCCGAGGCGCGCGCGTTCTTCAGGGCGCAGGCCGTCGAGTCGGCGTCCGTCGAGTTCCACGGAGCCGGTGTCGGCCCGGACGTGGCCGACGATGGTCCGGAGCGTGGTGGTTTTACCGACCCCGTTGCGGCCCATGAGGCAGACCACTTCGCCCGGTTGGACGGTGAGGTCGATGCCGCGGAGGATGCGTGAGCCGTCGTAGGAGGCTTCGATTTGGCGGAGTTGGAGCATCAGGAATCACCGCGTTTCTTGCGACCGAGGTACACCTCGACGACGCGGGGGTTGTTTTGGACTTCGTCGACGTTGCCTTCGCACAGGACGGAGCCCTGGTGGAGGACGGTGACCTTGCGGGCGATCTGGCGGACGAAGACCATGTCGTGCTCGATGACCACGATGCTGTGTTTGCCGGCGAGGCTCATCAGCAATTCCCCGGTGCGGGCGGTTTCCTCATCGGTCATACCGGCGGCGGGTTCATCGACCAGGAGCACCTTGGGATTCTGGGCGATGAGCATGCCGATCTCGAGCCACTGTTTCTGACCGTGGGAAAGGTTGCCGGCCTTGGAGTGGGCCACCTGGGACAGCCCGACGGTGGACAGGACCTCGTGGACCCGGTCGCGGTCGGCGGGTCGGACGCGGGAGAAGAGCGTGCTCAGGACGCCGCGGCGGCCTTCCAGGGAAAGCCAGATGTTCTCGAACACCGAGTGATCGGAGTAGACGGAAGGCGTCTGGAACTTTCGGCCGATGCCGAGCTGGTTGATTTCGCATTCATTGAGCGTGGTGAGGTCGGTATCGCGACCGAAGGTCACCGTGCCCTTGTCGGGCCGTGCGCGGCCGGTGATGAGGTCGAGCATGGTGCTCTTGCCGGCGCCGTTGGGGCCGATGATCACGCGGAGCTCGCCCTCATCGAGGTAGAAGTTGAGTTCGTGGATGGCCTTGAAGCCCTCGAACGTTTTGCAGACGCCTTCGAGGCTGAGGATGAACGTCCGCGCGCTCATGGCTGGGGCGGGGTGGGAGTGGCGCTGGCGGCCGTGGGGTCGGGGGGTGTTTTCGGTGCGAACCAGCGGCGGCGAAGACCGGCCAGCTGCTCGGGGATGCCGATGATGCCTTTGGGCATGAAGAGGGTGACGAAGATGAACAGCCCGCCGAGGACGTAGAGCCACTGTTCGGCGAAGGCGCGGGTGGCGTAGCTCTTGAGGGCATTGACGAAGATGGCGCCGAGGATGGGTCCGACGAGGCTGCCGCGTCCGCCGACGGCGCACCAGACGACGGACTCGAGGGATTTGTCGGGGGACATCTCCGACGGGTTGATGATGCCCACCTGGGGCACGTAGAGCGCTCCGCCGAGACCGCAGATCACGGCGGAGAGCACGAAGACGAAGAGTTTGAAATGCGCGGTCTGGTAGCCGGAGAAGAGCACCCGGTTCTCGCTATCGCGCACGGCGCGCTGGATGAGGCCGAACTTGGTGGAGGTCAGCCAGCGGCAGAGCAGGTAGACGAGGAGGAGGAGCACCCCGGACGCCACGTAGAGCCAGCGTTTGGTGTCGGGCGAGTTGATGTCCGCGCCGAGGATGAATTTGAAATCGGTGAGCCCGTTGTTGCCGCCGAAGGTGAAGTCATTGCGGAAGAAGAGCAGCGTGGCGGCGTAGGTGAGGGCCTGGCTGAGGATGGAGAAATAGACACCCTTGATACGGGAGCGGAAGGCCAGCCAGCCGAAGATGAAGGCGACCACCGCGGGCACGATGATCACCGCGGCGACGGCAAAGCTGAAGTTGTGGAACGGGAGCCAGTGGGGGGGGAGTCCGCCTGTCTCGGGATAGCGCTTGGGAAATTCGAGGAAGACCATGAAATCGGGGATGTCGGCTTTGTACTGGCCGAGTTTCCCGATCTTGAGCATGAGATGCATGCCCAGGGCGTAGCCGCCGAGGGAGAAGAAGAGCGCCTGCCCGAGGCTCAGGAGGCCGGTGTAGCCCCAGAGCAGATTCACGCCCACGGCGAGGATGGCGTAGCAGAGGTATTTCCCGTAGAGCGTGATGGCGAAGTTGCTGACGTGCAGCGGGTGCTCGACGGGCAGGAACGCGTTGAGACAGGGGACGACGACCAGAGCGATCAACGCCGTGGCGAACAGGACTCCCAGCTCGCGCCGGGAGAAGAGGGTGGGGGAGTGGGTCATCCTTCGAGGCTCCGGCTGCGGGTGACGAAGAGGCCGGCGGGGCGCCATTGGAGGAACAGGATGATCGCGGAGAGCACGACAATCTTGCCCATCACGGCGCCGAGCCACGGCTGCAGGATCTGGTCGGTCACTCCCACGCCCAGGGCGGCGAGGATGGTGCCGATGAGGTTCCCGACGCCTCCCAGAACCACCACCATGAAGCAATCCACGATGTAGGTCTGGCCGAGGCTGGGGCCGACATTGCCGATTTGCGAGAGGCAGGCGCCGGCCATGCCGGCCAGGCCGGAACCGAAGGCGAAGGTGAGCATGTTCACGCGGCTCGTGCGCACGCCGAGGGCGGCGGCCATGTGGCGGTTCTGCATCACGGCGCGGATCTGGAGGCCGAGGGAGGTGCGGGTGAGCAGGGCGAAGGTGGCGAACACGATGAACAGGGCAAAGCCGATGACGAACAGCCGGTTGTAGGCGAGCAAGATGTCATTCACCACGAAGCTGCCGCTGAGCCAGGAGGGGGAATTGACCTGCACATTGGCGGCGCCGAAGGCGTGCCGGAACATCTGCTGGAGCACCAGGCTGACGCCCCAGGTGGCGAGCAGGCTTTCGAGCGGACGCCGATACAGGAAGCGGATCACACCCCGCTCGAGGATGAGTCCCACCAACCCTGCGGTCACGAAGGCCGCGATCAGGGCCACGGGAAAGTAGAGTTCGAGTCCGGTGGATCCGGCGCCGAAGGCGGACTGGAAAAGGTTTTGGACGACGTACGCCGTGTAGGCTCCGACCATGATCACCTCGCCGTGGGCCATGTTGATGACGCCCATGAGGCCGAAGGTGATGGCGAGTCCGAGTGCGGCCACGAGCAGGACGGCGGCGAGGCTGAGTCCGCGAAACGCCGTGCCGAACACTTCGCCCCACCAGATGTATTCTTCGAGGTTGCGGATGGCGACGCGCAGCGCCTCGGCGGTTTCGGGATCGAGATTCGCGGGCGAGGCGGCGCCTTCTTCGCCGCGGAGCTGTTTCAGGTAGGTGAGCGAAGGGATGGAGCGCATCGACTCCAGGTCGCGGATGGCCGCGATACGCACCTTGGGTTCGGTGCTGACCAACCGTGTGAGGGCAAGGGCTTCGGCGAGGGCGTGGATCACTTCCGGATCGGTCTCGGTCTTCTGGCGGGATTCGAAATGGGGGATGTACTCCGCGTTCTGGCTTTGTCCCAGTTTGAGGATCGCGTCGCGTCGGGCGTGTGGGTTGGGATTGCCGAGGGCGAGGAGATCGAGGGTGGTCTTGATGGCGCGCCGCAGTTTGGAGGTGGCGTCGACGGGGGTCAGGGAGGCGGCTTCGAACGTGGCGGGCGTGCCGTTCGCTTCGGCGAGGAACTCACCGGTATCGATGCGGATCCCGCGTGCGGCGGCACCGGCTTCGGCCTGGGGATCGAGGAGGAAAGGGGTCTTTTGATCACCGGATTCGTGGATATAGAGCGTTCCGCCGCGCCAGGCGGTCAGGGCCTGTTCGACGAGCGGATCCGCGACGCCGGTGAGTTGCGAGAGGAGCGCCGTCTGGCGGTCGAGATCCTCGGAGAGTGCGGCCTGGACGAGCGCGGTGCGGTGGGCGGGGACCTCGGCGGCCGGTGCGGCCGTCGGGACGAGGAAGCCGGCGATTCCGGCCACGAGCGCGAGGAGTCGTCGCGTGAAGGCGAGGCGAGGCGGGAGGTGAGCCGTGGACATGGGGGAGGGATCTCGAGGAGCAGAGGGGGAGGCGGGATGACGGCCCGCCTCCCCCGGGAGGCACCCGGTGGCCGGGACGAATCGGCGGCGACCGGGGTGAGACGAAGCGATTCGGGAGGAATCGTTTCGGGATGGGTGAACGGGAGTTCGATCAGGAGTGACGCGGGTCACTTCACTTGAGGAACTTCTCGCTGAACGGTTCGCCGGCCACGCCGGTGAAGCTCTTGATCACCTTGAACTGGCCGGTGGCCAGCGTTTCGCCGATGTAGACGTTGTTCACCAGGTGGTGATTGTCCTGCATGGTCACTTCGCCGGCGGGGCCCTTGAACTTCTGTCCGACGAGGGCGGTGCGCACCTTGTCGACCTCGAAGGAACCGGCCTTCTCCACCGCCTGCTTCCAGAGATGCACGCCCATGCGCGAGAGGTTCATCGGGCTGCAGGTCACGCGGCCCTTGGTGTCGATGCCGCTGACCTGGTAGTCGACGCCGGTCACCTTGGGGGCCTTGAGCCAGTCGTTGAATCCCTTCACGAACGAGGCGTTCTCCGGGGTCTTGAGCGACATGAAGTAGGTCCAGCAGCCGAGGTGGCCGACGAGATCCTTGGCGGGCAATCCGCGGAACTCATCCTCGGAGATGGAGAAGGAGACCACGGGGCAGTTCTCGGAGGTGAGCCCCGCGTTGGCGAACTCCTTGAAGAACGGGACGTTGGTGTCGCCGTTGAGCGTGCTGATCACCGTCGCGCCGCCGCCGGCCGAGAACTTTTTGATCTCGGCGACGATGGTCTGGTAGTCGGTGTGGCCGAAGGGCGTGTAGATCTCGACGATGGCCGAGTCGGGGATGCCCTTGGACTTCAGGTACTGCTTGAGGATCTTGTTGGTGGTGCGCGGATAGACGTAGTCCGAGCCCAGGAGATAGAACTTCTTCTTCCCTTCGCCGAGCATGTAGTCGACGGCGGGGATGGCCTGTTGGTTCACCGCTTCGGCGGTGTAGAAGATGTTCTTGGACAGCTCCTCGCCCTCGTACTGGACGGGGTAGAAGAGGAGGCCGTTGAGTTGCTCGAAGACGGGGAGCACGGACTTGCGGCTGACTGAGGTCCAGCAGCCGAACACGACCGAGACCTTGTCTTTCTCGAGCAGTTGGCGGGCTTTTTCGGCGAAGAGCGGCCAGTTGGAGGCCGGATCCACAATGACCGGTTCGATCATGTAGCTCTTGTCGCCGGCTTTCACGCCGCCGGATTTGTTGATCTCGTCGAAGGTGTAGAGGAGGACATCCTTCAGCGAGGTTTCACTGATGGCCATGGTGCCACTCAGGGAATGCAGGACGCCCACCTTGACGGTGTCGGCGGCGCGCGCCTGGACCAAGGCGCCCAGCAGGGCGAGGCCGAGGAGGAGTTTGGACGATAGGGTTTTCATGCGAGATGAGGCAGAGGAGACAGGAACCCGTGGGAACGGGCGGGGTTGAGGAGTGAGTGGGTTAGGCTGGTTAGGCTGGTTGGTTGGTGGGGAGAACGACGTTCAGAAGCTGTAGGTCACGCCGGCACCGATCGTGAATCGGCCTTCCTCGCCATCGAAACCGCCGTCGTACGTGGTGTGGTCGTAGCGGAGTTCGGGCTGGATGCGGATGGAGGCGGTGGGCTTGACCGTGAAGGTCAGCGTCACGCTGGCCATGGAGCCGTCGGCCTCGGTGGAGACAATGGCGCTGCCGGGACGGCCGGGGAGCGTGATGCCCTTGAGACCGCCGCCGTCCGGGTCGTCGAGGTACTCGGCGCGCAGGGCGGCGGAGAACTTCGAGGTGAAGTCGTACCAGATCCAGCCGCCGACGGACCAGAGGTCGGAGGAAGAGCCGGTGGGAGGTTCGAAATTGAAGTAGTCGAACTCGAGGCCGAGGTTCAGCGCCTCGCCGATCTTGGTCCCGGCCAGGACGGAGCCGCCGGCGAGATCGAGGGTGGGCGATTCCTCGCCGAAGAAGCCGAGGAGATTCACCCAGGTGTTGGCGCTGGGCGTGAGGCCGATGCTGCCGAGAAAGGTCTTGCCGTCATTGCCATCCACGGCGCCGGCATAGAGGCCGTTCTGGATGCGGGCCTTGACGTTGAGCCAGTCGGTGAACTGGTAGTCGCCCTGGACTCCCGCGGACGGACCGTTGCCGGTGAAGAACCACTGGTAACCTTGGGAGAAGTTCGGGTTGGCGGCGCCGCCATCGCCCGACTCGAAATTGAGCAGCGAGATCAACTGACCCGCCTTCACGATGAGGCCCTCACCGATGGGGACGTTGAGGTCGATGTAGGCTTCGCGCAGGGCTTCGAAGCCCTGACGCTCGCCGCCGGTGTTGAGCACGGGGGCGTCCTCACCCCAGATCATGGACACGCGGAACCCGGTGTCCCAGGCCTCGCCGCTGCGTTCCGCGGGTTTGCTGGCCAGCGTGAGCTTGAACTTGTTCAGCGAGAACGAGTCGTGAACCGTGTTCCAGAGATAGCCGTCGGAGGCTTTGTCGGCCGGATCATCCGTGTTGTAGAAGTAGGAGGCTTGGACGAACCCGGAGAGGCTGATCTCCGACATGGCGGAGACGAGCTTGGTGTTGGCCTCGCCGCTGGGGAGAAGGCCTTCCTTCTGGGCGACGGCTTCCAAGGCGTCGAGGCGGGTTTTCAGTTCGGCGTTTTCCTTTTCCAGCTTCTGGACGCGTGCGCCTTCCTGCGCTGAGCCAAGGGTGGGCTGGAGGCAAAGCACGCCGGCGGTGGTCGCCAGCAAGCCTCGCCGGAGTCGGGCTGAGTTGGAGCTCTTGGGATGGAGTTTCATTGGGTAGCGATGTGGGCGGGCTTCGGGACGTCGTTGATTCCATCCCACCCGGTCGACGGAGGCAGACCCGCCGCATCCGCGAACCGAGAGAGGGAGATTCAACGCGGCCCCTGATCGACCGCGGCGCAACCCGATGCACGGGGCATGCCATGCATGAACAATCCCGGTGATGCGCTCATGCATTGCGTGCATGGGATCGATGAGAGGTCGCGATGATCATTCGTATCTGTAATGGAACCGAGGGATCGCCATGGGGTGAACTTCGTCGGACCCCCCGTGCGGGAGTCGGCGGGGATGGGACGTCCGAACCCTGTGGGGCCTGGGTGCGGACGGTTTTCCTGCAGGCTGGTGACGATCCGTGATCAGTCTGGCTGATTCAGCGCAGCTGATATTCGGGGCATGTGGGCGGGCTACCCTCGCTGCTCTGACCCACGGCTCGAGCGCGCGTGGGCGCAGGGGCCTCCGGGCAGCGCAGCGACGAGGAAGGCGGACCTGGCGGGCGGGCTGCGCTCCTGGGAGGGGGCGCGGGGGGGGGGAGATGGCGGTCGCGGGGCCGCCGGGGGTTTCAGGAGAGCGAGGCGGCGATTTGAGCGACGCGTGCGACGAGGGTTTCCACCTCGATCAGGCGGCCGATGCCTTCATAGCCGCAGGAGAGGAGCCCTTCGGCGGGGCCGAGGAACTCGGCCTGCCGGGATTTGAGGGTGGCGACGTTCTGTTGCGTGGCGGGGTGCTGCCACATTTTGCCGTTCATCGCCGGGGCGATGACCAGGCGCGCCTGGGGGTTGAGCGCGAGGGCGAGGCAGGTGAGGGCGTCGTCGGCGAGGCCCAGCGCGAGTTTGGCGATGCAGTTGGCCGTGGCGGGGGCGATGACGAGGAGATGCGCGGCATCGGCGAGCGCGATGTGCAGGGGCTGCCAGCCTTCGGCTTCGTCGTAGAGGCCAGTGACGACTGGGCGGCGGGAAAGCGTTTGGAACGGGACGGGAGTGACGAAACGCTGGGCTTCGGCGGTGAGCACCACATGGACCTCGTGACCCAGGCGGGTGAGCTGGCTCGTGATATCGATGGCCTTGTGGGCGGCGATGGAGCCGGTGACGCCGAGGACGATGCGGATGGGGGCGCTCATGACGCGTGATCGTGGGCCGCGTGGGTGGGGGCGGGGGCGGGGTGGAGTGCGGGTTCGAAGGCGTGACCGTCGAGGCGCAGGGTGCGCGTGCGCACGGTTTTGAGGCGTTCCACGGCGAGGATGCGCTGCATGGCGTCGAAATCCTCCTGCTCGGTCCCGCTGACGATCAGGTAGTCGCACTGGCGCCAGGTCTCCATTTCCGCGCGGGCGGCGGCGAGGCGGGTGGCGACGACCTCGGGGGCGTCTTCGCCACGGCCGCGCAGGCGGCGTTCCAGTTCCGCGTAGGACGGGGGCATGATGAAGGCGGTGACGAGGGACTGGGCGAGAGCCGGGTCCCGACCCGCCATGGCGCGAATGGCGGCGGCACCCTGGACGTCGACGCTCAGGAGCACGTCATTTCCAGCGGCGAGGCGGCTCAGGACTTCGGATTTCAGGGTCCCGTAGCGGTTCGCGTAGACCTGGGCGTGTTCGAGGAACTGGCCGGCGGCGACGCGCGCTTCAAAGATTTCCGAGCTCAGGAAGTGGTAATCCACTCCATCGCGTTCATTGCCGCGGGGGGGGCGGGTGGTGCAGGTGATGGCGCGGACGAGGCCGGGGGTGCGTTCGAGGAGGTTGCGGCTGACGGTGGTTTTTCCGGCGCCGGAAGGGGCGGTGATGAGGAAGAGGACCGGCGCGATCAGCCGGCTTAGGCCGGGGCGGGCGGGGGGCATGGCATTCACGGGGCGGTCACTCGATGTTTTGGGCCTGCTCACGGATCCGCTCCAGCTCCGCCTTGAGTTGGACCACTTCGCGGGCGATGGCGGCGTCGTTGGCTTTGGAGCCGATGGTGTTGACCTCGCGATTCATCTCCTGGGCCAGGAAGTCCAGGGTGCGCCCGACCGGTTCCGCCTGGGCGAGGCACTGGGTGAACTGGTGGAAGTGGCTCTCCAGGCGAGTGAGCTCCTCGGTGATGTCGGAACGATCGGCGAACAGGGCGACCTCCTTGAGCAGACGTTCGCGGTCGTCTTCGGTGAGCGTGATGCCGGCGGCGGCGATGCGCTCATGCAGCTGCTGGCGGTAGTATTGGACGACGTCAGGTGCGCGTTCGCGCACGGCGGCGGCGGCGCGGCGCATGAGGTCGAGGCGCTCAGAGAGGTCCTTGGCGAGGTGGACGCCCTCCTGCTGGCGCATGGCGACCAGCTGGGTGAGCGCGGTGGCGAGGGCGGTGGCGACCGACGGCCAGAGCGCTTCGGAATCCTCCACGGGCGAATCCGCCTCCAGCACGCCCGGCGCGCGCAGGATGGTATCCAACGTGGGCTTCCCTTCGAGACCGAGTTCGGAGGCCAGCGCGGTGAATTCAGCGGCGTAGGCCGCCGCCAGGATCCGGTTCACACGGGTTTGGGCCGAGGCCCGTTCCGGGCCTGACACCAAGGACACCCGGACGCTAACGCGGCCGCGCGAGATCTGTTTTTGGATCTCATCGCGCATGCGTGCCTCCAGGACGTCCAGGTCGCGGGGCAGGTTGATGGAGACCTCGGCCTGTTTCCGGTTGACCGAGCTGATCTCGATCGTGATCCGGCACCCTTCGTGCAGACTTTCACCGCACCCATATCCGGTCATGGACCTCATGTATCGCCGGGGGAATAGCGTGTCGAACTGGTCGAAGCCACCCCTTTCTGCGGGCAATCGGGGTCGATTCCCGGGCGGCGGGCGAGGATTCGCCCTCCCTCGGGGCTCCGGTCGCGGGGTTTCTGCCGATCTTGCGCGCGCAGGCGGCTTCCGTAGTTTCGTCGGCATGTCGCCCCGGGCACTCCTTTCCGCAATGTTCTCGCTGGTCCGGCGCCGGGCTTTCGTCCAGGCCGGGACGATTGGCGCACTGATCGTGGTGGTGGCGGGAGCCCTGGTGATCTCCGGGTGTGGTCGCCAGGAAGGGGGAGCGACAGTCGGCGGCTCAGCCGAGGACGAGTTCCAGAAACTCTCGGTTCAGGGTCGCAGCCTTTATGATTCGGGCGAGGCGACGCGCGCTGTTCCCGTGCTCGAACGCGCGTTGGCGCTGCAGCCGGCGCATCCGGATGCGCGCCTCAACCTGGCCAACGCGCTGCTCCGGGCCAACAACCCCACGGGGGCGGTGATGCAAGCCCAGGAGTTGGTGCGTATGAACCAGAACCTGGCCCCGGCGCATTTCCTTTTGGGAGCGGCGTCGTTGCGGCTGGGCCAGGCGGAGGCGGCGGCGACGGCGCTCCAGGTCGCGAAGGATGCGGATCGCACTGTGAACGCGGTCAGTTACCTGTTGGGACGTGCCCACTACGATCTTGGGCATTTCGAGGACGCGGTGGCGTTGTTCGACGAGGTATTGCAGTTCGAGACCAATCACCCGGCGGCAAATTACAATCTGAGTCAGGCCCTCACCCGGCTGGGGCGCACCGACGAGGCGGCGCGCGCGTTGGAGTCGCATCGCGCGGTGCTCGCGCAGCGCGGCGGGGCCTCGGTGGAACCTGCGACCCTCGAGGCCTGCGCGCACACCGAGATCCGGGTGCCCTTCCGACTGGAACAGCCCGCCCGCGAGGGCGTCGCGGTCGCGTTCACCGAGGCGACGGCACAGTTCTTCGGGGACACCGCCACGCGGTTCAGTGCGCCGATGGCCGTGATCGATATCCGGCACGACGGAACCAACGACCTGATGGTCCGGGAGGGCGACGCCTCGTTCCGGCTGTTGATCCAGGAGGCGGGGCGATTCCAACCCGCCCGCGACGCGGTCGCGGTGTCCTCGAATGCCACCTATCACAAGGTCCTGGTCGGCGATCTCAATCGCGACCGCTACGAGGACATCGTGGTCCTGGGCGATCGCGGTTTGCATGCCTTCCGCCTGGCCACGAACGGGCTCATGACCGATTCGACCGCCTTTTCAAACCTGCGCCAGCAGCCGGCGGTGGACGGCATGATGGCGGACCTGGATTTCACCGGGAACCTGGACCTGGTGCTGGTCACGCCGACGAACCGGTCGCTCCGCATCCTGCGCAACCTTGGGAACATGTACTTCACCAACGCCACCATGAGCTCAGGGTTGCCCCAGGACCTCGCCGGGGTGGCGGCGCTCGTCACGGACGATTGGAACGGCGACGAGTTGAACGATCTTTTCCTGGGCACCGCCGGCGCCGCGCCGCGCCTTTTTCCGAAGCAACGCGGGGGTGCGTTCACCAACGTGCCGCCCACCGAAGCGTGGCCCGCGTGCACCGCGTTCGCCGTGGGCGATTTCAACAATGACCTGCGCCAGGATCTCGTCCTAGCTGGCGGCGGGCAGCTGACCGTGATCCTGAACGGGTTCGAGAAGCACCTGACTCTGCCGCTCAGCGCGCCGTTGCATGACTTCACCCTGGTGGATTTCGACAATGACGGGTGGCTCGACATCCTCGGGGTTTCGGACACCGGCTGTCGCGCCTGGCGCAATCTCGGGGAGGGCGGGTTGAAGGACGTGACGGTCGCGCTGGGTTTCGATCGTCTGCCTCCGATGCGGTTGGTGTCGGTGCTGGCGGCCGATCTGGACTCTGACTGCGACACGGATCTGGTTCTGGCGGTGGACGGTGGCGGACTGCGTGTGTTGCGGAACGACGGTGGTTCGGCCAACCGGCAGGTGAAACTGCGATTGCTCGGCACGCGCTCCAATGCCTCCGGACTGGGGTTGCGCATCGAACTCGTGGCGGGCAACTGGCGTGCGCTCCGGACGGTTCACCAGCTTCCGGTGGAAATCGGCATCGGCCGGCACGACAAGATCGACACGCTCAACGTGCGCTGGTTCGACACCATGAGCACCGACGTCGATACCCCGGTGACGCGGTGCGAACAGCTGTCACTGGTCGAGCTCGTGCGGCCGACCGGGTCGTGTCCGTACCTTTATCGCTGGGACGGCGAGCAGTTCACCTTCGTCACGGACCTCCTCGGCGCGGCGCCGGTGGGTTTGCCGGTGGCGGAGCGGCGGTACATCGAGGCGGATCCGGACGAGCTCGCCTGGATTGGGGACGAGCGCCAGTTCCGGCCGCGGAATGGCGCGTACGCAGTTCAGATCACCGAGGAGCTGCGGGAGGTTCTCTATCTCGACGAGGCGAAGCTGGTCGTGGTGGATCATCCGATGGACGTCGAGGTTCATCCGACCGACAAGCTCGTGCCGGGCCGGCCATTTCCTCCCACGGACCTCGCGTTTCTACACCATCGCCAGCCGCTGCGCGGGGCCACGAATCTGGCGGGACAGGACGTCACGCGCGCCTTGCAGGAGATCGATCAGGCCATGGTTTCCCCGTTGCGGTTGCGTCCGGATCAGCAGCGCGGCTACGCGGAACCGCACGGCATGGTGATGGATTTTGGACCGCTGGATCGGAGCCGGCCCTGGGTGCTGGCGCTCACCGGCTGGCTGCGATTCGGAGGCGGGATGGCCAACATGGCTGCGAGCCGGGATCCCTCGGTGCCTTTTCCTTTTCCCATACTGGAGGCGGAGACGCCGCAGGGTTGGGTGCCGGTGGACGTGACCGCGGGCGCGCCGTGCGGCAAGACCAAGACCATCCTGGTGGACCTCGCCGGACGCCTCCCAGAAGGGACCACGAGGCTGCGACTCACCGCCGGATTCGAGATCCACTGGGATCGTGCAGCGATGTTCGAGCGCGTCCCGGACACCGTGGCGCACCAGATCACGCGGTTGGCCCCGGACCGTACCGATCTGCAATGGCGCGGCTATTCCGAGTTTCGGGATCTGCCTTGGACCCAACCATTGACGCCCGACCACGGGAAGGTGCGCGCGTGGCCCGACTGGCGGATTACCCCCTCGGGGTGGTGCACCCGCTATGGCGCGGTCGACGAGTTGATTGCGCAGCGGGATGGCGGTCTGGCCCTCATCAACGGGGGCGACGCCCTCACCCTGGAGTTTGAGGCGAGCCGGCTGCCGGAGAAACCGGCCGGACAACGGCGCTCGTTTTTCCTGTTCACCGTGGGGTGGGACAAGGACGCCGATTTCCACGTGGTGCAGGGAGATCGCGTCGAGCCGCTGCCGTGGGAGGGGATGGATGATCAACAGTACGGAACCCAGGTTCGTCCGCCGCATCCAGGTGACGCGTTGAATCAACGCTACAACACGCGTTGGGTGGGGCCGGTGGCGCAGCTTCGCAAACGGTGAACGTGCCGCGGAGCTGCTCCCACGTGCGGCCCAACGACACCCCGGGGTCGGTCCGGGGTCAGGGGATCACTTCACTTCTTCAGGCTGTTGTAGGAGATCTCGAGCCAGCGGCTGGTGTTGATGAAGCCTGAGCCCCAGTCCTTCCAGCGTTCGGGCATTCCCGCCGCCTTCACCTGATCGACGGACTTCCCGTCGGCGATGGCCTTCTTCACCAGAGTCACAGTCTCGACGATCATGGTGCGGTAGGTCTCGAGATCGGCGCGGGTGGCGACGCTGCCGTGTCCCGGGATCAGCCGCGTTTCCGCGGGCAGCAGTGCCAGGATCGCTTCGATGTTCTTCAACAGCCCCTCGACATCGCCGCCGCTGCCGAGGTCCACGTACGGAAATCGCTGGTTGAAGAACAAGTCGCCGAGATGCGCCACTCCTGACTTGGTGAAATGCACCACCGTGTCGCCGTCAGTATGGCCACGCCCGAGATGGATGAGCCTGATTTCCTCGCCGTTGAAGTGGACGGCCATGGATTCATCGTAGGTGAGGACGGGCAGAGCGGAAGCGGGGGTGCCGGATTTGTCGGCGAGTCGTTTCCGCACGTTGGCGTGGGCAACGACGGGGGCTTTGGCGCCGAAGTGGGCATTGCCGCCGGTGTGATCACCGTGCCAGTGCGTGTTGAGCACGAACTTGAGTGTGCCTTTGTCGATCTCCGACAGCGCCTTCTCGATGCGCTCGGCGAGGGGCGCGAACTGGTTGTCGACGATCAAGAGTCCGTCGGGGCCGGCGGACACCCCGACATTGCCGCCCGCGCCTTCCAGCATGTGAACGGCTCCAGCAACGGGTTGGGATTTCACGACCACACCGGCGAAATCCTGTTGTGCGGACGCGGCCAGCCCGAAGCTCAGGGTGAAGGCGAGGCTGAGGCCGCAGCGAAAACCGAGGAGGGTGCGCCGGGTGTTCCGCCCAGACGCGTGGGTGCCGGGTCGGCCTGGACCAGTGGAACGGTGAATGGGGTGCATAAGATGCACGTTGAAGCCTTCCTCCGTTCCGTGACAACTCGGAAGACCGGGGACACCACCGAACGGGCGCCCGACAAGGAGGTGGTGGGGACAGTTGCCGCGCGGGTCAGGTTTCGACGCGATACACTTGGAGGCGGCCCCAGGCTGGCCACTGCCCGTCCTTGCGCGCCGGTTGCCCGATGGCTCCGGAGAGCACGAGGGTTTTTCCGTCGGCCGAGAAACGCGCCTGGGTGATGCGTTGTTTGGTGTCCATGGAATGGACGAGTTGGCCGGAGGTCGCGTCGAAAACAGCGGCATTCCAGGTGCCCTGCGCCTGGCGTCCGGCCATGACGAAGTGGTGGCCTTCGGGGTGCCAGGCCAGTGCTTCCATGAGGCCGGAGCCGCGTTGACCGTCTCGGATTTGGTCGAGGCGTTCTCCTTTCCGCCAGTCCCAGCGGTGCCAGGTCATCGCGCCGTTGCCGGCCATCGGATCGGTCATGGGGCCCATGCCGCAGCCCACCAGCGAGGCGCCGTCCGGCGAGAACGCGAGGGCGTAGATTCCGCCGCAATAGTGATGGGTTTTGATGGAACCCCAGGAGGTGAACTCGGGCGCCTTCCACTGGGACACCGGTTCGGGGCGGGCGGGTGGCACGGTGGGCTCTTCCCAGACACGCACTTCGCCGAGCAGGTTGGCGGCGGCGAGGTAGCTGCCATCGGGGCTGAAGGCGCAACTCAACACCGGCGGTGTATGAGGCAGCGCGGCAAGGCAATCGCCGGTGAGTGCATCAAAGACCTTCACCGACGGCTCGGCCTCGGCGGCGGGTTCGTACTTCCACCCGCCGGGCAGGTATTGGCCGGAGCTGGAGGCCACGCGGCGGCCGTCGGTGGAAAGCGCGAGTTGCCAGGACCAGAAGCCATGGGCGAGCACGCGACGCCAGCAGTGGCGGGTGGTCGTGTCATGCCACAGGAGCGCGCCATCGTAGCCGGCGGAGATGAGCGTGCGCCCACCGGGGAGTAGCACGCAGCCGCTGGCGTAGGATAGGTGGCGCGTTGCGAAGTCCTGCGTGGTGCCCGAGGCAAGGTCGAGGGTGCGGAGCACGCCATCGGCGCAGGCGAGGTACGCGCGGTCCGCTTCGGCGGTGATGGCCAGGCCGAGGACGCCGGAGGGCGGGGTGTGATCGTGCGCGAGGGTGAGTTTCATGGGGGCGCCCTCAGGCCAGCACGTCGCGGATGGGCTCGGCCTTGTTCTCCACGCGATGGAACGTGGGCATGCCGGGCAGCTCATACTCGGCGTGCGGATCGATTCCGAGCGCGGTGAAGATCGTCGAGAACAGGTTTTGCTCGGTGTAGGGCTTTTCGATGACGTCGACACCGTCGGTATCGGTCGCGCCGGTGACAACCCCGCGGCGCAATCCGCAACCGGTCATCATCAGGCTCCAGGCGTTGGGATAGTGATCGCGACCGCGCGCGGCGTTGAGCCAGGGCGTGCGACCGAACTCGCCCATGGCGATGAGCAGCGTGGAATCGAGCAGCCCGCGTTCCTGCAGGTCGTTGACGAGATGGAACAGCACGCGATCGAGCTCAGGCACGAGCATCTGGTGGATCTCGTGTTGGAACACGTGATTGTCCCAGTTCATGCCGTTGGCGACCATGACGAAGGGGGCGCCGTTCTCGACCAGGTGTCGGGCGAGGAGGGCATGTTGGGCGAAGCTGCCGGGGCCGTACCGTTCGCGATCGCGGGCGGGGAGTCGGTTGAGGTCGAAGAGCGGGGCGCTGGCCGACATGCCCTTCATGCGTTCGAACGCGGCGTTCTGGCTGCGTGCGGCGGTGCTGCCGCGATCGCGCTCGAACTTGGCGGTGAGGAATCGGCGCAAGGTTTCGCGTGCTTCGCGGTCGTGTTCGGGCAGGGCGTCCTGGGTGGCTTCGACGAAGGGCGTGTAGTCGCCGCCCACCCGCACGGGCGCGTGTTCGGCGCCGAGCCAACCGGCCCAGTTGCCGGCCTTGAAACTCTCGAACTCATTCCCTCCGGGGATGGGATCGATGAAGACGAAGTTGGGGATGGGCGCGTCCAGTTGGCCGACGGCCTGGGACAGCACGCTTCCCAGCGTGGGGCGTGTGAATCCGGCGCGCTCCGGATTGCCGCGCTGCAGGAGGTTGATGGCCTGCAGATGCTCGTTCTGGGCGGTCTTCATGCTGCGCACGATGTTGAGCCGGTCCGCGATGCGCGCGCAGTGCGGCATGAGCGAGGAAAAGTGCACCCCGGGAATGCGGGTGGGGATGCTGCCGAAGGGGCCGCCACTGGGCCGGCCTGGTTTCGGGTCCCACGTCTCGAACTGGCTCGGTGCGCCGCAGAGCCAGAGGAGAATGCATCGCTTCTGCGCGCGGCGCGTGGCCTGGGCGAACGCGGGGTTGTGGAAGAGGCCCGAGAAACTGGCCACCGAAGCCAGCGCCCCGCCGGAAAGTCCCTTGAGGAAGAGGCGGCGGTGCAGCCGGTGCTCGTCGACGGCGCACTGACCGGGGGCGGGATCGGGCGGAGGTTGGGGGGGCGAAGGAATCACGGCATCACGAGGAATTCGGCGTTGGTCAGGAGGGCCCAGAGCAGATCGCGGGTGGATTCCGCGGGGGGACGGCTGGTTTGTTCGAGGAAGGCGATCGCTTGCGCGGCTTCTTCGGGGCCGGGTGGGCGCCCATACACCGCGAGAAACGCCTCGTGCACCCGGGGCCGGGTCTCGGGGATCGCGGCCAGGCGGGTGAGAGTCGAGTCGGGGGCCGGGTTCAGGAGCCCGGCCAGCGCGGGCGAGTGCGCCAGGAATTGCGCCTGCTGAAAGCTGGACTGGTATTCCCGCGGCAGCACGTCCGGGAAGGCCGCGATGACCGCGCGTCGCAGGGCGTCGTCCGCGGGCGTGAACCCGGCGGCCACGCGCCACGAGCGCGCGATTTGCTCGGCGGCGAGGGGTCGTTCGAGGGCGCCGGCGAAGGCCTCGGGTGCGGTGCGGGGGGCGGGGAGCAGTGCATAGGGACGACTGAGCACGAGTCCGCGCAGGAGACGTCGCACGTCGTGTCCATGCGAGGCGAAGTCCTGGGTCAACCAGGCCAGCAACTCCGGGTGGCTCGGAACGTTGCGCGCGTTGATTTCGTCGGCGGGATGGACGAGGCCGCGACCGAGCAGGGCAGCCCAGGTGCGATTCACGAAGGCGCGCGCGAGGAGGGGGTTCTCGCGGGTGGCGGCTTCCGCGAAGGCGGCGCGGCGCGAGAATCGCGGCACCCGCGGCCGGGCGGCGGGATCCAGGTAAAGTTCGTCGCGATCCTCCTCCTTCGCGTCCGCCGCCGGCCGGGATTCCTCCACCACCGGCCCGTGGAGCAGCGCGAGGAGCGCGGGCTGCGATTCCTTTTTCAGGTTGGTGAAATTGACGAAGCCACCGATGGCGGACTCGGCGATCTCAGTGGTGCCGTCGACGTTTTTGCCGCGGTTGAAGGCAGCCACCAGACCCCAGTAATGCGCCTGCTTGATCTCCCGTGCGAGGGGATGGTCATGACACTGCGCGCAGTCGATCTTGGTGCCGTAGACCACCGGAGCGACCGCCTCCGCGATGGCTTGGTGGTCGTTGCGACGTTCGTACAGAAACCAGGAGGCACCCTGGGTCTCGGGTCGGTCGGGGCGCGCCACCAGCATCTCACGCACCGTGTCATTCCAGGGCCGGTTCTCGCGAAAGGCGGTCTCCAGAAAGCGCCACCACCCCTTTTCCTTGCGGCGATCCTCGTGGCTGTCGCGTTTCACGCGACCCATGAGGAGC
>JADLFD010000546.1 GCA_020845805.1 Verrucomicrobiales bacterium
GGGGGGGGGGGGGGGGGCCGGTAACCGTTGGGTGGGCCCGGTTTCTCGGGTGGGGGCGGTGCCCGGAGGCGGCGGGATTTCGTTTTCAGTATTGCCGTCGGGGTTTCCGTCGTCTTCGGGGTGGGGTTCGGTGTTGGCGGGTCGGGGGCCTGGCGGGCTAAGCGGGCGTGGTTTCGGTGCCGATAACCTTGCGAGGGGCGCGTGCTGCGTCCCTGCTGATCTTGAGAGGACGGGCCGGGAGAGCGCTCATGACCGTGGAAGCGGACGAACTGCGTGGCGACGCGTACTACAACGAGTTCTACAAGACGGGCGGCTGGAAGTACTCCCTGTGGAAGGAGACCCGGGGGCACCGCAAGAACGTGGTGAAGCGGTTCGGGTTGCGTCGTGGCATGCGGGTGCTGGAGGTTGCCTGCGGAGCCGGGCTGCACACGGCGATGCTGACGCGGATGGGGTTTGACGCGGTCGGGGTGGACCGCTCGAGCGGCGGGATCGAGTGGGCCCGGCAGCATCATCCCGAGGCCCGTTACGTGTGCTGCGATTTTCGCGAGATGCCGTTCGAGCCCCAGAGCTTCGACGTGGTTCTTGCACGGGGGTGCAGCCACTACCACTACGACCTGATGAGCCGCAAGGCCCTGCACTCGACGGCCACGATCATGCGTTTCATCCGGCCCGGGGGGATGTTCATCATGATCATCGCGTCGGACCTTTCGGGGCAGCGCGAGCCGGACAAGATCTGGCAGAACACGCTGGAGGACTACCGGCGGCACTTCGAGTTTTTCGGATTGCAGAGCAGCGTTGACTGGGTCGACGGCATGGCGATCTGCGCATTGTACAACGTTCCGGCGGTGGAGATCCGGGAGGCGGCTCCGCGGGAGGAGGCGGTCCTGTCGGTGTAGGCGGCGCTTAGGCGCCATCGTCGATGCGTGGCGGCTCCGGCGGGGCGAGTGAGCGCCCGGGGAGGACGTCGTCGCTGAGGAATCGTGCGATCCGATCGGCGGCGAGGCGGTGGGCCCGCGGGGTGGGGTGTTCGTTGGCGGGGCTGATGCGCAGGTTCGCGGCCTTCATGTTTCCGTAGAGGCTGAGCAGATCGAGGAAGGGCGCGTCCATGTCGGCGGCGAGCGCCGCGATGCGCTGGTGTTCGGCCAGGAGCGGGTAGTCGCCGAGCTGGAAGAACCACGGGAAGAGGACGATGGCATAGGTTCCTCCGGCCTCGCGGACCTGGCACTGGGTCTCGCGCACATCGCGTTCGAACCTGGCCCACGCCCGCTCGCGCTGGGCTTCGTTTCTCCCTCCCCTGAAGTAGTTGATCGTCTCGCGCATCGCGAGGCGGTAGCGCACCTGTTTTTCCACGAAGTTGAAGAGCCGCGACCAGTTTCCCAGCCACAGTTCCTCGTCGCGCAGGTGGTAGATGGCGCGGAGGGCCTTGTGGGTGTTCACGTCTTCGAGGTCGTTGAGGTAGAGCACGTGGACGACGACCTCGGGCCTGAGGATCGGGCCGACCCTATCGTACATGAGTTTCTGCTGGGCTGGGGCGGTCCCGCCGCGGCCCAGGTTGATGGTGACGAGTCCGCCGGGCAGCTCGATCGTGGTGTTGTCCTCGATGAGCGAGCAGAAGGTCTCCTCGGCTTCGACGGCCTCGCCGTAGGTGAAGGAGTCTCCGAGGAATGCGATGCGGAGCCGGCCGTCGTCGGTGAGGTCGTCCCACGGCTCGCGGATTCCGAGGGCGTTGAGGGTGTTGTCGACGGACTGGGCGTCGAGGTACTGCGGCTGGGGGGGGGCCGGGGTGCGGATGTCGAGTGCGCGGAAGAGGAGTTCGCAGGCGAGCAGGGCGCCGGCCAGGGAGATGGTGCCTGCGGTGAGGCGCAGTGCGAGTCGTCGGCGTGCGGCGACGGCGGCTGGTCTGGCGAGGAGTTCCGCGGCGCGGGCGCTTCGCCCGCCGGCGCGCAGCCAGTACCACCAGGAGATGAGCCAGTGGCCTTCGGCGAGGAGCAGGAGGAGGGCGGCGATGGTTGCGGCGGTGGTGAGGGAGGGGGATGGCTGGAGGACGTGGTGGATGGCGGCGGGGAGGACCGTGGGGAGGAGGGCGATGACCGCGATGGGCAAGGCCATGGCGGCGAGGGCTCTGCGTCGGATGTCCCTCGGGGTTGGGGTCATGTCGCCTTCCGGGTGGCCTCTGGTGCAACGGGGCACGGCATCCGTCGGCGGCGGGAGCGGGGGGAGGGTCCAGTCCGCGGTCACTTGAATGCGCAGCGCCAGCTGTGGGGATCGACGGGCTCGATCCCGGTTTCCCGATCATAGGAAGCCGGGGGCGGAAATTCCAGCGGTTGGGGGGACCTGGTGACGGGAAACCCGGCGGTGGGGCGGGTGCCGGAGCGTCGGGGCGGGTGGTGGAGCGTCTGGTCCTCGCGGTGCCACGATGATGGCACTGTACGAATTTCGGCGTCACATTGGTGTCGATTGGCGAGCGGTTTGCGGCGGGGCTACTCTGCGCGTTCGTGCCAGGCGGTTTCGATTTCGGTGAGTTCCCTGCGGAGGGCGGTGAGCTGCCTGTTGAGGTCTGCGAGGGCGGCGGGATCGCGGAAGACGGCCGGGTCTGCGAAGCGGGTGTTGAGGGCGGAGAGGGAGGATTCGCGTTCGATGATCATGGCTTCGAGGTCGGCGGCGGAGAGGTGGTCGTACTTGCTGGCGGTTTTTTTCTTCTGGGGGGCGGGCTGGTCCGCCTTGGCGGGTTTCTCGTCGCGGTTCTTTTCCTTGCGGGCGCCGGCTGCGGCGCGCTGTGCGGCTGCGTCGCGCTGGGCTTCCTCGCGTTCGACGGTTTCGATGTAGGTGGAGTAGTTTCCGGCGAAGAGTCTTGAGCCTTCGGGGCGGATGACGAGGAGTTTTTCGACGATCTGATCGAGGAAGTAGCGGTCGTGGCTGATGGTGATGAGGGTGCCTTCGAATTCGAGGAGGGCCTCTTCGAGGGCCTCCCGCGAGGGGATGTCGAGGTGGTTGGTGGGCTCGTCGAGGATGAGCACGTCGGGTCCTTCGAGGATGAGGCGTGCGAGGCGTACGCGGGACTGTTCGCCGCCGGAGAGCTTGCCGAGGGGCTTGAAGACGTCGTTGCCGACGAAGAGGAAGCGGGCGAGGTAGTTCCTGGCGGTTTCCTCGCTCATGTCGTGGCGGATCCGGCGGATCTCGTCGACGACTTTTCGGTTGGGATCGAGCTCGCGGTGTTCCTGATCGTAGTATCCGACCTGGCGTTTTCCGTCGAGTTCGACGGTGCCGGCGGTGGGGGTGATCTGTCCGAGGATGA
>JADLFD010000547.1 GCA_020845805.1 Verrucomicrobiales bacterium
AGGACACTGATCTTCGGGGAAATGCGTTCATGGTACCGCCATGGGACCCGCCGCACGCGCGGACAGGCCGGGGAGCGAGCCACACAGTGGCCGCGTCGTTCAGGTTGATGTGGGGAGGAGGCCGGGACCCCATCGCGCGACGGTAGCCCGTCGGCGAGCTGCCCTTACTCCGGTGGCTTGGCAGGGTTCTCGCCCTGGTCGATGCGCTTCTTGAAGGCCAGCGCCTTGATCGCGATCACATGCGAATCCGCAAACAGGTAGTTCGCCGCGCCGCGCGTATGATCTCCAGCCGCACCGCCGACTTGATACCGGTCCGGCGCAATGTCGGAGATGACTCCCGGCCAGTTCCCGGAACCGTTCTTCACCCAGTTCCGCGAGTGGGTGTGATCGGCAAAGACATTCGGACTCAGGGCGTCGGCACAGGTAAATACCGTGTGCGTCGCCGACGGGGCCCTCAGGCTGTTCAGGTTCCGGTAGGTCTCGGTGACTCCACCAAACGGATCCACGGCATCCACCGCCGTGTACTCGTTCATGATGTAGCTCGAAGCGTTGTTCGTCATGCGGGCCCGACCCCGCGGGTCCCCGGGTGACACGCGAATCTGATCCACGTTCCCCACATAGGACTTCAGCGTGAAGATCCACGATCGGTTGGTGTCCATCGACCCGTGGGTCGTGAGCGGCAACCAGCCGTTGTGATCGTCCGCGTACATCTGCAGCGCGAGACCGATCTGGCGCAGATTGGAGGCACATCCACTCTGCTTCGCCTTCAATTTCGCCGAAGACAATGCCGGCAGCAACAGACTGGCGAGGATCGCAATGATCGCGATCACCACCAGCAGCTCGATCAGCGTGAATCCACGCCGAGGCCTGGCTGAGCGGACAAGGTGCATGATGTCGAAGCCAACCCGTGAGTTCGGTTCTGATTCGGAGACGCTGCCGCACGGCCTACCAAGCACCCTGGGCAACCACCGGTGTCGGACTCCCGAACCGCCCCCCGTGATCGACCCACGGGCTGGGGCTCGGAAGCCGGGACGCACCCCGGGAAGTCGGTGTCGGTGCTCGCGCACGACATCCGGGAGGGAGTGCGTGGCGCGGCCTGCCTCCTTGGGAACGGAGGAGCAGGACGCGCTGAATCAGACCTGGGGAGGACCGCGACCCTGGGGCTCCGACCAATCCTCACGCAGGACGGGGACGTCCACGGGAATGGGCGGCTGGGCATGGGGAACCAACTCCGGGCGCGCCCACGGCATCACCGGAGCTCCGCCCTCCAACTTGCCCTGCGCGAAGGCCAACACCACGCAATCGGGTTGCGCACAGCCCCCGCCACCGCCGGCCTCACCCTCGTGTGCATGCCCCGGCCCCTCGCCGTGCGTGGCTGGATGCACGTGATCGCCGTGATGATCGTGACCGAAATTCCCGTGCCCGTCCGTGGCGTGCCAGAAGTGATGCAACGCCGGGATCGCCACCAACGCGTTGAGCAGCAGCATCACGGAGAGCAGAACGCCCCCCGCCACACGGCCCCGCACGCGCCGATCCACCCTGGTCACCAACAGTTGCAAAGCGTTTGCAGCTTAGCCAAGACGTCGAATCGGGCAACGCTTTTCTCCCCGGCGCGACTGAGCGTTCCCCGGCACACACCGCCTCGCAGATTCCCCATCCCTCGCCTACGCTGCGTCCCGTGCAACCCACGGCCCTCATCACCGGCGCCTCGCGCGGCATCGGGCGCGGCATCGCCCTGGCCCTTGCGGCGCGCGGCTGGAGCCTGATTCTAAACTACGCACGCCAGGAGTCCGCCGCGCGCGCGACCGCCCAGGACTGCCACGCGCACGCGCTCGCCGCCGGCCATCGCATTGAGGCTCACCTCGTGGCGGCCGACATCTCCTCCCGCGAAGACCGCGGGCGACTGGTCGTCCGCGCCCGCGAACTGGCCGGCCGATGCGACCTGCTGGTCAACAACGCCGGCATCGCCCCCACCGTGCGCGCGGATCTGCTCGAAGCCTCGGAGGAGAGCTTCGACCAACTCATCGCCACCAACCTGAAGGGGCCGTATTTCCTGACCCAGCAGGTGGCACGATGGATGATCGACACCTCGTCAGTCCCCGGGATCCCGACGCGTCCGAATCCCGCGCCGCGCATCGTCTTCATCTCCTCCATCAGCGCATACACCGCCTCCGTGAATCGTGGCGACTACTGCCTGTCCAAGGCCGGCGTCGCCATGATGACCTCCCTCTTCGCCGCGCGCCTGGCGTCCGCGGGAATCGGGGTCTACGAGATACGTCCCGGCATCATCGCCACCGACATGACCGGTCCGGTGAAGGAGAAATACGACCGCCTGATCCAGGACGGCCTGACGCCCATCCGTCGTTGGGGCACACCCGAGGACATCGGCCGTGCGGTGGTCGCGATTGCCGAGGGTGCGTTCCCCTTCAGCACAGGGGAGGTGTTCAACGTGGACGGCGGATTCCACCTGCGACAGCTGTAGCCGGCCGGCGGCCAGACCATCGACACTCTCGCACCCGCCCGCCATGCTCGCCCCATGCCGCTGAAGATCGATGCCCGGCTCACCCCGTCGCAACTGGTCCCCGCCATCGAACGCGTCTTCGAGCTCTCGGCCGCGAAGATCCATGACCTCGAGAAACGATGGGATCCCGCACGCGGCACGCCGGTGTTCACTGTGCGCGGCCGATACACTTCGCGCGGTTGGACCGAGTGGACGCAGGGTTTTCAGTTCGGTTCCGCGCTGCTGCAGTTCGATGCCACCGGGGACAGCGAGTTCCTCGAGATGGGAAGGCGTGGCACGATCGAGCGCATGGCGACCCATGTTTCGCATGTGGGCGTCCATGACCACGGGTTCAACAACCTCTCCACTTACGGGAACCTCCTTCGACTCATGGGCGAGGGCCGCATCGCCGAGGATCCCCGCGAACGTGAGTTTTTGGAACTCGCCCTGAAGGTGAGCGGCGCCGTGCAGGCGGCTCGATGGACCCCGCTGTCGGACGGCACGGGCTTCATCCACAGCTTTAACGGGCCGCACTCGCTGTTCGTAGACACCATGCGCTCGCTGCGATCCCTGGCGGTCGCCCATCAACTGGGGCATTGCCTCATGGGCGAGCAGGACGCGCGCATTTCGCTGCTCCAACGGCTCGAAGAACACGCCGTCAACACCGCCCGGTACAACATCTACTACGGGGAAGGCCGCGACGCGTATGATGTCCGTGGCCGCACGGCTCACGAGGCGATCTTCAACATCGCCAGCGGTGTGTTCCGCTGCCCCAACTCCCAGCAGGGCTACTCACCCTTCAGCACTTGGACCCGCGGTCTCGCCTGGGCCATCCTGGGATTCGCCGAGCAACTCGAATTCCGCGCCGCCTGCCTCCCTCGCCCTCGCGGTGCCGATACGGTAAGCTCCCTCTTCCGCAAAGCGGCCTCGGCCACCGCCGAGTTCTATCTGCAGCACTGCTGCGCGGATGGAATTCCCATGTGGGACACGGGAGCGCCGCAATTGCACCGGCTCGGCGAATATCTGGGGAAAGCTTCGGACCCGTTCAATCCCCACGAGCCGGTGGACAGTTCGGCCGCGGCTATCGCCGCGCAGGGTTTCATCCGCTTGGCAGACGTGATCTCAGGCAACGCCGGGGCCCGGTATCGCCAGGCCGGCTTCACCATCGCCCGCACTCTCTTCAAGGAGCCCTATCTCTCCGAATCCTCCCGGCATCAGGGGCTCCTGCTTCACTCGGTCTACCACCGGCCCAACGGTTGGGATCACATCACCGCCGGACAGGAAGTCCCCAACGGCGAAAGCTCGATGTGGGGCGACTACCACGCGCGTGAACTCGCGCTGCTCATCCTGCGTCAGGCCAAAAACCAGCAACCGTTGGCGTTCTACGGTTGTGCTCCCGGCCGCCGCCACGCCAACTGACGCACTCCAGGGATCGCACCCCGAGTCCGCGGACTGGGCGGCTCGGGGTTTCGCGTTCCCGGGATCCGCCCTGGCTTAGTTGCCCGGCTTGGGCTTGAGCAGATCGCCCACCGCCTTGGTGGCCGCCTCGGCGCCCTTCTTGGAGAGCGCTGCCTGCGCCTGCGCCTTGAGATCGTCGAGCGTCTTCTGCTGTTCGGGCGAGAGCTTGAGCGCGGAGGTGGCGCTGGTGAGGGCTTGCACCGCCTCGGTGCCCTTCCCGTCGGCGATGAGCTTTTTCACCTGAGCCACCAGGTCGTTAAACTTCTGCTGCGCGGCGGCGCCAGCATCGGTCACCGCCTGCTGCACGACCTTGGCCGCTTCCTGAACCTGCGGCTTCGCGGCTTCCACGGCTTGGACCGCCTCGGCTCCCACCTTCTTGGCAGTCTCGGTCACGGCCGCCGCGGGGGGGGCCGGGGGCGCCGGAGGCGCCGGAGTGGTGGACCCGCCCGCCGCACCGGAGTTGGAGCTCTCGCTGCAACCGGTCAGGAGGGAAAGGGCCGAGGTGAGAGCGAGGAAACCGGCAAAGTAAGTCTTCATAAACTGTGAGCACTGAGATGACCGTCGTTCTGAACGGGGGAGACTTAGCATACTGGTTCCCGGACGCAATGCGCGGAAGAGCTTCCTGACATCGCCATGGCCTCACTCTAAAGTGCCGCGCATGGCGTCCCGCCTCTTCCTGATCGACGGCATGGCCCTGGCCTACCGCTCCCATTTCGCGTTTGCCGCGCGGCCCATCCGCACCTCGAAGGGTTTCAACACTTCCGCCCTGTTCGGCTTCCTCAGCACCGTGCTCGATATCCTCGAGACCGAATCCCCCACCCATCTCGCCGTCGCCTCCGATACGCCCGCGCCCACGCCGCGCCACGTGCTCTATCCCGAGTACAAAGCCCAACGCGAAGCGATGCCGGAGGAACTCGCCAGCGCCCTTCCCCACCTGCCGCGGCTGATCGAAGCGCTCCGCCTCCCCTTCATCCGCCTCGACGGCTTCGAAGCCGACGACCTCATCGGCACGCTCGCCAAACGTGCGGAAAAGGACGGGTTCGAAACCTACATGGTCACGCCCGACAAGGACTTCGGACAGCTCGTCTCCGCCACGACCAAACTCTGGAAGCCGGGCAAACAAGGCAGCCCACCCGAAGTCCTCGGCCCGGCCGAAGTTTGCGCTCGCTGGTCCATTCAACGCGTGGACCAGGTGATCGACATGCTGGGCCTGATGGGCGATGCCTCGGACAACATCCCTGGTGTCCCCGGGGTGGGCGAAAAAACCGCCGCCAAACTCCTCGCCCAATACGACACGCTCGAAGGAGTCCTGGCCCACGGCGCCGAGATCAAAGGCAAGTTGGGCGAATCCGTCCGCGCCCATGCCGAGATCGCGCGCCTTAGCCGGCAACTCGCCACCATCATCACCGATGCGCCGGTCCAGGAATCCTTCGACCGCTTCGCGGTGGGTCTTCGCGACCACGACCAACTCCAGGCGCTGTGCGTGGAGTTCGAATTCAACAGCCTCGGACGCCGCCTCTTCGGGGACGCTTTCAAAGCCGGCCGCGGCACACCCTCCTCCACACCCCCGCCCTCGCCCGGATCACCCCTCAAACCCAAGCCCAAGGCCAGGACGCCGAAAACCGAGCAAGGCCAGCAGGACCTCTTCGGGGATCCTGCCCCCTCCGCCACTGCCACGTCTTCCGCAACACCTGACTCCCAAACGCCTGATTCGGAGCCCACCGCCCCGACGGAATTCAATGAGACCACCGAACCGGGAGCCCAGCCTTCCTCGACCTCCCTCCCCGCTCTCGCCACCGCCGCCGATGTCCCGCACCACTATCGGCTCGTCACCACCCACGAGGAACGGCTCGAACTGATCCGTGCGCTCCTCCAACAGCCCGCCGTCTGCTTCGATACGGAGACCACCGGCCTGGATCCAAGGTCCGCCTCCCTCCTGGGCGTGTCCTTCTCCTTCGAGCCCGGACGCGCCTGGTACGTGTCGACCCGCGGCTCGGATGCTGAACCCGTGGAAGCCTCCCAGGTGAAGGCCGTGCTCGAGGACCTCGCGCCGTTCTTCCGGCAGGAGCACCTCGAAAAGGTCGGCCACAATCTCAAGTTCGACCTCCTGATCCTGCAGTCGCAGGGACTTTCCGTCGTGGGTCCTTTCTTCGACACCATGATCGCCCATGCCCTGGCGGAACCCGAGCTTCGGCACGGCATGGATTATCTGTCCGAGGCGCTGCTGGGCTACTCGCCCATTCCCATCGAGCGCCTAATCGGCCCCAAGGGCGCCGGGCAGAAGACCATGGACCAGGTCCCCCTCGCCGACGTCGCGGAATACGCCGCCGAAGACGCCGATGTCACCTGGCAGCTGCGGCAGAAACTGGCACCCCTGCTCGCTGAGCGACAACTGGAACGCGTCTTCCGGGAGGTCGAGATGCCGGCGCTTCCAGCCATCGTGGCCATGGAACACCACGGCATCCGACTCGACACCGCAGCCCTCGCGCAGTTCAGCCGTGAACTCGCCAGCGACATGGCGCGTTTCGAATCCGAAGTCCATCGCCTCGCCGGCCGCGAGTTCAACGTGAACTCGCCCAAACAACTCGGCGAGGTGCTCTTCGACGAATTGAAACTGCTCGAAAAACCCAAGCGCACCCCCTCCGGACAGTACGCCACCGACGAGCAGACCCTCCTCGGTCTGGCCGGCCTCCACCCCGTCGTGCAGTCCCTGCTCGACTACCGCTCCGTCGCCAAACTGAAATCCACCTACGCCGACGCCCTGCCCGGCGCGGTCTCGCCCGTGACCGGGCGCGTTCATACCACCTTCCATCAGGCCGCCACGGCCACGGGACGCCTGAGTTCCGTGGATCCCAACCTCCAGAACATCCCCATCCGCACCGAACGCGGCCAGGAGATCCGTCGCGCCTTCGTGGCGCGCGAGGGCTGGCAATTGCTCTCCGCCGACTATTCCCAGATCGAACTGCGCATCATCGCAGCGCTCTCGCGCGAGGAGGCCATGATCCAGGCCTTCCGGGACGGCCAGGACATCCACCGCGCCACCGCCGCGCGCGTCTTCAGCGTCGCGCCCGAGGACGTCACCGCCGAGATGCGGCGCCGCGCGAAGATGGTGAACTTCGGCATCGCCTATGGCATCTCGGCCTTCGGGCTCTCCCAACGGCTCGGCATCCCACGCAGTGAATCCGCCAAAATCATCGAACACTATTTCGCCAGTTACCCCGGAATCCGGCGGTATATCGACCAGACCATCGAGTTCGCGCGCCAGCACGGTTATGTCGAAACCCTCACCGGGCGCCGACGCCTGCTCCGTGACATCCAGTCGGCGAATGCCACCACCCGCGGCGCCGCGGAACGCAATGCCATCAACACTCCCATCCAGGGCACTGCTGCGGACATGATCAAGGTGGCCATGGGCCGCATCCAGTCCGCGTTCGTGTCGCGCTCGCTGCGCTCGCAGCTTCTGCTGCAGGTCCACGACGAACTGGTGTTCGACCTGCACCCGGAAGAAGACCAGGTCGTGCGTGAGATCGTCGAATCCGGGATGCGCGATGCCCTGCCCCTGCCGGGCAACGTCCCCATCGAAGTCGAGATCGGAGTCGGCCGAACCTGGCTCGAGGCCCACTAATCAAAGCAACGCAACGCGGTCGCCCCCCACCCCCACGCCGCCGCCGCCGCGTGCGAACCGCGCCCCACCCAATATTCGACCCTGCACTCGCCTCCGCCCCGGTGAATGTGGGACGCTCGTGTCCCCAGGGAATCCCCCGACGGCATGCCGCTGCCCCGACATAAAACTAAAATCGTGGCGACCATCGGACCTGCGTCCGAATCGCCGGAAATGCTCGTCCGGCTCATCCGCGCGGGCATGAACATCGCCCGCCTGAATTTCTCCCACGGCGACTTCGCCGGCCACCAGACGCGCATCGACCGCCTCCGTGAAGCGGAACGCGTCACCGGCCGGCGCGTGTCCATCCTCGCCGACCTGCCCGGCCCGAAGATGCGCGTGGGTGAGATCCGGCCCGAACCCATCGACCTCCGCGCCGGCGATCCCTTCTTCCTCACCACCGAACCGGGCGTCGGCGACGCACGACGCGTCAGCGTGACGTTCGAGCAACTGCCCCTGGTGGTACGCCCCGGCGACCGACTCTTCCTCAATGACGGCCTGATCCAACTCGAGGTCCGCAGCACCCAAGGGCACGAAGTCGAATGCCGGGTTCAGGTGGGGGGCGAGTTGCGCTCGCGCAAGGGCCTCAACCTCCCCGGCATCAACCTCGGCATCAGCGCCTTCACCCCGCGCGACCGTGAATGCCTCGAATTCGCCCTCCGTGCCGGCGTGGACGCAGTCAGCCAATCCTTCGTCGAGGGAGCCGCCGACCTCCACGCCGTGCGCGAGGCCGCCCGCGCACTCGGCCGCGTCCCCTTCATCATCGCCAAAATGGAACGCGCGCGCGCACTGGAGAATCTCGACGCCATCCTCGCCGCGGCCGACGGCATCATGGTGGCGCGTGGGGATCTCGGGGTGGAGGTGCCCATCGAATCCATCGCCATGACGCAGAAGCGGCTGGTGGCCAAGGCCAACCTCGCGGGGAAACCAGTCATCACCGCCACCCAGATGCTGGAGTCCATGGTCGTCAGCCGCCTGCCCACGCGCGCCGAAGCCACCGATGTGGCCAATGCCATCCTGGACGGCACCGATGCCGTCATGCTTTCCGCCGAATCGGCGATGGGCCGCTACCCCGAGGAAGCGGTCCAAATGCTGGCCCGGATCGCCGAAGCCACGGAAGCAGGACGCCCCGCGACGCACCTCCGACAACTCCACGACACCTGCCACGAGAGCTCCACCCCCAGTGCCGGCGAGCGTTTCGCGGAGGTGATCGAGCAGGCGCTGGAGTCGGTCCCCTGTGCCACCGCCCTCGTGCCCACCAAGACCGGCACCACCGCACGCCTCTTGTCCCGGTTTAAACCCCGCGTCTGGATCACCGCGCTCAGTCCCGACCCCGCCGTCTGCCAGGGGCTGCAGTTCTCCTACGGCGTCCATCCCGTCGAACAGACCGAAGACCCCGAGGATTGGGGCGCCTTCGCCCGCTCCTGGACCCGCGAACAGGACTTGACCGGCAACCTCGCCCTGCTCGTGGCCGGTCCCTCCGCCCGCAACCCGCGCTCCCATCACCGCCTGGAGTTCCTGCCCCTCGGAGATCAGGCCGGCGAACCCGCGGAACATCCCGCCTGAACCGGTTTTCCCCGCACCCAGTTCCACCCCATCCGCCCCGCCGACGCCCCACCCCACGCGCCATGCAACCGTTCCCTCACCACCGTCTCCGCGTCTTTCCCCTCTCCGAACGCCGCAGCCTAACGCGCGTTGAGGACATCCTCATCCATCCCGACTCGCCACCCGCCCCGTTGTCCGATACGGCCACCGCCCAGGTCGCCTGCGCTGCTGCCGCCATCCGCTCCGCGCGCGAGCGCGGGGCCTCGGTGATTCTCATCTACGGCGCTCACCTGCTGCGCAACGGCGCCGCGCTCATCCTCGATCGCCTGATGTCGAACTCCTGGGTGACTCACCTCGCCACCAATGGCGCCGGCTCCATTCATGATTGGGAATACGCCTGGCTCGGGCGCTCCACCGAAAAGGTCGAGGACAACGTCGAAAGCGGCACCTTCGGCACCTGGGACGAAACGGGGCGCAACCTCCATCTGGCGCTCCTCGCCGGCGGCATCGAGGGCCGCGGCTATGGCATGTCGGTGGGACGCTTCATCGTCGAGGACGGCTGCACGCTGCCGCCCCCCGAAGGACTCGCCACCATGGTCAGCCATTTCCCGGCCGACCCGCTCGCTCCCGCCGCGGTGGAATTGCTCGCCGCCATGCATCGGCACGGACTGGGCGCCGGCCGTCACGAGGTGGTGCATCGATGGAAGCACGCTTCCATCTTCGCCACCGCCTACCGCCACGGAGTGCCCCTGACCGTCCATCCCGGCGTGGGCTACGATATCGTGTCCTGCCACCCGATGTTCAATGGCGCCGCCATCGGGCGCGCCGCGGAAATCGACTTCAAACAGTTCGCCGGTGCGGTCGATCAACTCGACCACGGCGTGGTGCTCAACATCGGCTCCGCCATCATGGGCCCGCAGGTCTTCGAAAAAAGCCTCAGCTGCGTCCACAACCTGCGCCATCAGGATGGCCGCCCCAACGTCTCCGGACATTCCATCTACGTGGTCGACCTCCAGGACGGCGGCGGCTGGGACTGGACCCGCGGTGAACCGCCGAAATCCAACGCCGCCTACTACCTGCGCTTCTGCAAGAGCTACTCGCGCATGGGCGGCACCATGCAATACGTGCAGGCCGACAACGCCGCCTTCGTCCACGCACTCTGGAAATCGCTCAGCGTCTGACCGATCGCACACGCCGCCGGTGTGCGCCGATCACGTAGAAACCGCCCGCCGGCGGCCATCCTAAGACCCTCAGGACTCGCGGCTCATGGCTTCGGCCACGGCCACCGCTTTCCGGACCGCGCGCGACTTGTTGACGGTCTCCTGATACTCGCCCTCAGGCGTGGAGTCGTGCACCCAGCCGCCCCCGGCCTGCACATGCACCCGCCCGTCCTTCACCACCGCGGTACGAATGGTGATGCAACAATCCAGGTTCCCGCTGAAACTGAAGTAGCCGACACACCCCCCGTACGGACCACGCGCGGTCTGCTCAAATTCCGCGATGATTTGCATCGCCCGAATCTTGGGCGCGCCCGTCAGGGTCCCGGCGGGGAACGTCGCGCGCATCAGATCATAGGTCGAACGATCCGCGCTCAGGCGGCCCTCCACCTGCGACACGATATGCATCACGTGGCTGTACCGCTCGATGATCATCAGGTCCTTCACCGATACGGTCCCGAAATCGCAAACCCGACCCACATCATTTCGTGCCAGGTCGATGAGCATCACGTGCTCGGCGCGTTCCTTGGGGTCGGCAAGCAACTCCTTCTCCAACTCAAGATCCTCCGCCTCGGTGCGCCCGCGCTTGCGCGTGCCCGCGATGGGCCGGATCTCCACACACCGGTTCTCGCAGCGCACGTGGATCTCGGGCGACGCGCCCACCAACGACAGCCCCTCTAGTTCGAGTAGGAACATGTACGGCGACGGATTCACCGAACGCAGGGCGCGATACAGATCCATCGGCGGCACCGTGAGCGGCGCCGAAAACCGCTGCGAACCCACCACCTGAAAAATATCCCCCGCGCGAATGTAATCCTTGGACCGCACCACCTTGTCCTGGAACTGCTCGAGGGTCTGGTTGGAGGTGAACTCAACCTCGGGTACGTCCTCCACAAACGAGGCCGGCCGACCCTGGATCGGTTGCTCGAGCAGCGACACGATGCGCTCGATCTCCCCCACCGCATCCTCGTACGCGTCATCCACCGACCCGGCGCCGTCCAGAAAGGCGTTGACCACGATCGACAGGGTCTGCGCCACGCGATCGAACACCAGCACCTGGTCCGCGATGAGAAAATAGAGCACCGGCGTCCCCAACTCGTCCCGGGGCGGACGTGGCACCACAGGTTCGATGTCGTGGATGAACTCGTAGGCCAGATAACCGATCGCCCCGCCCGTGAACCGCGGTTGATTGGGCAACTCCACCGGACGATAGGCCGCCATCACGCGCTGCACCACTTCCAGGCCGTCCCGAACCACGTCCTCCTCCCCACCCGGAGCCGCCCCGGGTACCACGCGATACGTCTTCGCCACCTTGCCGCCCTCGAGCACCTCGACGCGATCGCCCGCCTGCCGGACGACCGCTCTTGGACTGCAACCGACGAAGGAGTAGCGACCCAGATGCTCGCCGCCTTCCACCGATTCCAGCAGGAAGGATTCCCCCTGCCCGCGGATCTTGGTGTAGGCCGAGAGCGGCGTCTCGAAATCGGCCAGCAACCGGCGGCACACGGGAATCAGATTCCCCTGCGCTGCTAGCGCTCGAAATTCCTCACGGGAGGGCGAATACATGGCGCAAGGAGTTAATCACGAGCCCACCCCGGGGATCACCACCGTTTTCCGCGGACTTCACGTCCGCGTACCTCTCGCCTCCGTAGTCGCCGTCGTGAGACGGCGCTCGACCCCTCCCGCTCATCCCATTCGCCAACGCCATCCAGCGCGGACTTCACGTCCGCGGCAACTTCTTCATTCCGTAGCCGCCGTCGTGCAGACGGCGCTCGCCCCCTCCCGCTCACCCCATTCGCCAACGTCATCCAGCGCGGACTTCACGTCCGCGGCTACTTCTTCGTTCCGTAGCCGCCGTCGTGCAGACGGCGCTCAACCCCTCCC
>JADLFD010000548.1 GCA_020845805.1 Verrucomicrobiales bacterium
GGGACCCACGCTATTCCTGGCTTAGGCTTTGGCGCAATCCGCCGAAGACAGAAAGCGTGTTGTGGCGCCTGCCAAGGGCCAATTTCAATACCTAGTCCATCCACCTAGAACCCAGCCCTTAACAACTCGTGAACTCTCGGTTTTCGCTCGCCTGCCCGTGGAAACCCTCGCCATCTTCTGCGCCCATGAGGTCCCCCTGCCGCGGCGTCACTCCGCGCTTTCCAGCTGGCCCCCGGTGTCGTCCGCTCCTCGCCTGGCTCATGGTTCTGGTCGGCCTGCTGTCGCCGGCCACGCCGTCCCGCGCGGAACTGGTCTATGACAATTCCGAGAACAATCTCGGAGTCTTCCTTACCGAACCTCATGAGTTCGGGGATGAGATCAGCTTCGCGGGAAGCGCACGCACGCTGAGTTCCATCGCCATCTCGATCGTCGGCGAAACCAACCTCCCCCCCGCCACCACCGGACGCCTCCGCATTTATCAGCTCGACGGACCGCCGCTCGCCTCCGCGCCCGGGATCCGCAGTCCGGGCCTGCTCATCTATCAGAGCGACGAGTTTCCCGTCCGCCCCGGCGTGTTCCCGCTGCGCATCCTCGATCTCGCGGTCCCCGTGCCCAATCGCATCGCTTGGACCGTCGAGTTCACCGGCGCCGGTCTGCTCGAAGGCCAGCGCGCCGGGCTGCAGGTCTACCACCCGCCCGTGGTCGGACAGAGTTTCCGCGACTACTGGGTGCGCACCCCCACCGGCTTCGATCTCTTCCTGCTCAACTCCGGATTCGCCGCCAGTTTCGCGGCCCGGTTCGAGGCACTGCCGGATCCCCCGGTGACCCTGAGCCCGACCCTTCAACCGGACGGCACCGCCCGGCTCCAGTTGTCGGGCCCCATCGGGAGTGAGCACATCCTGGAGTTCTCCACCGACGGGAACACGAACACCTGGCGCACGCTGACCTTGCTGTCGCTCGCCACCAACGCCACGGCCACTTTCCACGACACCCTCCCGGGGTCGGCTTCCAACCGCGTCTACCGCACACGCCAGGCCCCGTTTCCGGGCCAGACCTGCCTGATCGAAAGCATCTCCCGCCTGACCAACGGCGCCGCACAACTGACCCTCGTCGGGTCCCGCAACTCGCGGCACATGCTCGAGGTCTCCCCCAACCTGATCGATTGGACCCCGCTCGATCTGATCCGTCTGCAAGGCACCACGCTGGCCTATCAGGATCCCTTCGCCGTCGGCAGCACCGAACCCCGCTTCTATCGCACCCGGTCTTCCGCCGAGGCCCAACCCCTGTACCAGATCCAGTCCATCCGCCGCGAAGCGGACCGGTCCGTGACCGTGGTGTGCCGGCGGGTGTTCGGACCCACCTCCGTGCTCATGCAGGCGAGCACGGACCTCATTCACTGGGTGCCGATCGGTTCCGTCCGCTTCACCACGCCCGAGGCCACCTTCCGGGATGGCGGCGCCGCCACGTTGCAGCGGCGGTTCTATCGCCTGCTCGCGAACTGAGGCGCCCGGGCCCACCCGCCAAGACAAAACAAGAAGCCGTCGCACTGCCAGGCAGGCGACGGCTTCTTGATGTCGAAATGCGCAGGTCGAAGGCGTTGACCCGGCCGGGGGCCGGACACGGTGGCGCAGCTACGGCAGCTGCGTGCTTCCCATGAGCCAGCGGTCCACTTCGCGAGCGGCTCCACGCCCCTCGTTGAAGGCCCAGACCACCAGGCTCTGACCACGCCGGCAGTCGCCTGCAGCAAACACCTTCGGGAGGCTGGTCTGATAACGCGAGTATTCCGCACGCACGTTGGAACGCGGATCCCGTTCCACACCGAGTTGCTCGAGCAACGGCTGCTCCGGCCCCAGAAATCCCATCGCCAGCAGCACGAGCTGAGCAGGAACAACCCGGTCCGTTCCCGCGACTTCCTCCGGCACGAACGCACCCTTGTCGTTCTTCTTCCAGGTGATGTTCACCAGGTGAACCCCGGAGAGTTGGCCCTGCGCATCGGTCACGAACTTCTTCGCCGTGGTGAGATAGACGCGGGGATCGGCTCCGTACTTTGCCGCGGCCTCCTCCTGGCCGTAATCCATCTTGTAGACCTTCGGCCACTCGGGCCACGGGTTGTCCGCCGCCCGGGCCGCCGGCGGCTGGGGCAGAATCTCCACCTGCACCAGGCTCCGACACCCATGCCTCAGTGAGGTCCCCACACAGTCCGTGCCGGTGTCACCACCGCCGATCACCACCACGTCCTTGCCCGCCGCGGAAATGGCGGGAGCACCGCCGTTCACCACGGATTTGGTGTTGGCCGTGAGAAAATCCATGGCGAAATGCACGCCCGGCAGCGCGCGGCCCTCGATCGGCAAATCCCGCGGCTTGGTCGCGCCCGTGCACAACACCACGGCGTCGTTGCCGTCCAGAAGTTCGCGCGCCGAAATGTCCTTGCCGATCTCCGTGTTGCAGTGGAACTCGATCCCTTCCTTGTTCAGCAGATCCAGCCGACGGGCAACCACGTCCTTCTTGTCCAACTTCATGTTCGGGATGCCGTACATCAGCAACCCGCCCGGGCGATCGGCCC
>JADLFD010000549.1 GCA_020845805.1 Verrucomicrobiales bacterium
AGGTGCAGGGCCGCGGATGGTAGTTGTGGAAGGCATCCACAGAAGCACCCAGACAGGCACAGATGGGGCTGAACCACGGGGAGCGGAGGGAAGTCCGCTTCACCCTGTGACCTTGGTGGGTCTGGCGGAGAGCGGGGAAGCGGGCGCTGAGCTGGATCCGAAGATTGACATATACATCCGCAACGGATATATCCACAATCGTCTTAGATGTTATGGCTTCCGCTGTTGCTGATCCCGAGACCTTCCTGCCGCTGACTCCGGCGGTGTTTCACGTGTTGCTGGCGCTGGTCGACCAGGAGCGGCATGGGTACGCCATCATGCAGTCGGTGGCGGAGACCACGGGAGGGGCGATTCAGATGGGGCCGGGGACCTTGTACGGCACGATCAAACGGTTGCTGGAGTCGGGATTGATCGAGGAGTCGGAGGGCCGACCCGATCCTGAGTTGGATGACGAACGTCGCCGGTACTATCGATTGACCGGGCTGGGGCAGCGCGTGGTGGGGGCGGAGTCCCGGCGGTACGCGGCCCTGGTGCAGGTCGCGCGCAGCAAGGGGTTGCTGGGCACGAAAGGGGCTTATGCGTGATCCAGACGAGCGTCGGCGGGGCTCCTCTTCTTCCTCCTTAGGTCGAGTGGCTCAACGCGTTTTTCGGGTGGCGCTGCGACTGTATCCGGCGGCGTACCGTGAGCGATTTGGGGAGGAGATGGAGCAGGTCTTTCGGGCGCAGCTTCGTGCCGCGGTAGCGCGGAGTGCGGGATCAGGGGTGGCGTGGGTGATGATGCGAAGCATGGCGGATCTGGTCGTGACGGCCTGTCACGAGCGGTGGGCCGCGATGTCGGAGAGGAGAATTATGAAATGCTCGTCGGTCCCGTGGTCGCGTTCGGTTTGGACGGTGGGGATGGGATTATTGGGAGCGGTGCTCGTGCTGGGGGTGACGATTGCCACCACTCTGCTGATGACCCCGGCCTATCGAAGCACCGCCCACGTCCGCGTTGATTTCGAAGGCGGACCGGCGGGGCTCCCGGGTAGCACGGTGTATGATCCCTACCTCCTGCGTACGGAGGCGGAGGTGGTGGCTGCCTATGACTCTCTGGCGCGCGTGGCGGAGCAGCTTTCCTTGGCCTCCCAGTGGAGTGCGAAGTATCTGCGCCAGGGGACGCTGGTCACGCCCGAGGTGGTGCCCCTGCTGCGCGATCGTGTGGAAGTGGTCCCCTTGCGCAACACCATGATCCTGGAGGTGCGCGCGTGGGATGCCGACCCGCAAACGGCGGCGGCGATCGCGAATGCGTTGGCGGAGGAGTATGTGAGCCAGCGTCGCGCCGGGCGGACCGCGGCAGTGCTGATCGACCGCGCGGAACCGGGACTGCGCCCGATGCGCCCCAACGTTCCGCTCAATGTCAGTACCGGTTTTGTCCTGGCGTGCGGCTTTGGTCTGGGGGTGGCGAGTCTGACCTGGCTGGCGACGGGGTGGATGCGAGGGCGGGGTCGAGGTCCGGGGCCGATGCGGGCCTCCGCCGGGTAGGGATTTGGGGTTCCGGTGAGTGGACTGGGAGCGGGTTGCAAGGGGGCGGCCCGACTCAGCTTGGCGTCCGGAGAGTTTGCCCCCGGCACGTTGACGAGCGGCGGGGATGTGAGAATTTGGGCACCATGAACTCCCGGCCTGCTTTTCATGGCCAGAGGCTTCGACGGGCTTCATCCCTCGCCTTGGTTTCCCTTCTCCTGCACGCCCTGTCCGCGCCGTGCGTTGAGGCTGCGGAAGGGGCGGTGGTTCGGCCGCGGTTGGGGATTGGGCGGTTAGCGGGGGAGTTGGAATTGCGCTGGCCGGCGACAGTGGACCGCGATGATGGCTCAAAGACGCGCCCCTGGTTCGAGGTGCAGCACAGCGAGGATTTGGCGACGTGGCGCCCGGTGTCGCATCGCCTGCACTCGGAGTCGGCGGAGGTGTTGACGCTCGGTTTGGCTGGGGAACTGCAGCGCGGGTTCTATCGCGTCCTGGCCGTGGCGCCGGTGGCCAAGGCGGCGCCGGGGGAAGGAGGGGCGGAGGTATTCGGGTATGGGGCGGCATTCGACCAGGCGTTGGAGCGGGTCGGGCAGATCACCCCGGAAGAATTTGCGCGTCGCTATGCTTCGGGTGCGGAGTATGGAACTGGACTCAGTTGGGATCCGACCACGGCGACATTTTGGGACCAGTTCAACGCGAACCCCTGGGAGGTGAATCAGGGGATCACGAACGGGCAGCAGCGGTTCCGTTCGGTCGACTACCGTCTCAGCCCGCCAGAGTTGGAAGTGTTCAAGCGCCTTGGCTTTGTGGTGAGCCCACGCCTGGCGCGGCAGGGCGTGTTTGACCCTGCCGATTACGCGACGGTGGGTAACTGCTACTACCAGCTTTGGTACAACGACCTGCCGGTCTTTATCACGACGGATTCGGTCCTGCACGCGTGGCATCGGACCTACAGCCTGATCCTGCAGGAAGTGGAGGAAGCGTTTCTCGCGGCGGCGGTGGAGGAGATGCTCCAGCGGATGTCGGATCGGTTGGGCGCGGTCTGGGAGCAGGCGGAGAGTGGGGTGCTGCGGGACAGCGTCCGAGACGCGGACTTTCTCCTGACCGTGGCGCGATCGCTGTTACGGGGGCAGTTGGTGTCCAGTCCGCTGGGCCAGGACGCGCTGGTCGCCGCGACGTGGAAGGACATTGAGGCGGAGCAACTCAAGACGGTGCCGGACTTCATGGGGCACTGCCGAGTCGTCGACTATTCACAGTTCAAGGTCCGTGGCCACTACACCCGGTCGGAGTTGTTGGGGCGGTATTTCCGATGCGTGATGTGGCTCGGACGCATCGACCTGCCGGTCGCAGGAGGACCGTTCGAACGGTGTCCGGGCGAGACGCGCATGGCCTCGCCCCGTGAGTTGGGAACCGCGCTGGTGTTGCACGAGTTGGCGCAGGGTTCGGGGGCTTTGGACCGGTGGCGGGAGATGGATGCGGTGATCGGGTTTCTGGTTGGTTGGAACGATTCGCTGACGTTCCCTCAGTTGGAGGGAGTCCTGGCGGGAGCGGGGATCGAATCGTTGCGTGATGTCGCTGATCTGGCGGCGCTGGAACGAGTGCAGCGCCTGCTCGAGCAAGGCGAGTTGGGGGTGCAGAACATCCGGAGTGACGCGTTCTTCGCACCCTTGAACGAGGGCGCCCCTCGACCCCTCCCGCGTTCATTGCTGGTGTTCGGACAACGATTTGTGCCGGACAGCTGGGTCCTGTCGAAGGTGGTTTTCGACAGCATCGTCTGGACCGAGAACGGCGTGAAAATGAACATTCAGCGACGTGTGCCCTCCGCCCTGGATGTGGCCTTCGCGGCGCTGGGAAACAATCAGGCGGTGCCGGAGATCCTCGGACGCATCGGGCAGCGGCCTCCGGCGCAGGGGGCCTCGCATACGGCGCTGTTCCGCGACGGACTGCCCTACCAGCACAATCTCGCCGCCGCACGGGACGTGCTCGACGCCCAGCGGCCCGAAGCGTGGAATTCCACGGTGCCCATGGGTTGGATGGCGACGTTGCGGGAACTCTCCCCGCCGACCACGGGCGCGGAGTATCCGGAGGTCATGCGTTCAAAGGCCTGGGCGATGCGAACCCTGAACACTCAGCTGGCGTCCTGGACCCAGTACCGTCACGACACGGTGCTCTACGCCAAGCAGTCCTATACCAGCATACCGCTGTGTTACTACCCCGCGGGGTATGTGGAGCCGCGCCCGGCGTTCTGGGGTCGACTCAGCCAGTTGGCCAGTCGGACCGCGGAAGGGATCGAGGGACTTCGGTACCCGGATCAGATCAGGGGCGATTCCGTCCTTTCGCTGGTTTCGCCTGCGGTGATCCAGAGTAATCAGGTGGCGCATCTCCGGCGCTTCGCCGCGATGGCGGAGACCCTGCGGGGCATGGCGGACAAGGAACTCCGGCAGCAGCCCTTCTCGGCGGACGAGGAACTGGTCATCCGCAACCTGATGCAGCAGGTGGGATGGGATCCGATGGGGAGTGGTCGGACGCCACGTTACAGCGGTTGGTACCCCGAGCTGTTTTACCGTCCGATCCGTCACAGCGGACTGGTTCCCGACCCTGGTTGGGAGCCGATGATGTGGGTCGACCACGCCACGTTCTTCCACGAGAAGTACGGTGCCAATGCGGCGGACGAATTGGTGGTGGATGTGCACACCGACCTCCCGGCGCCGATGGTGGGGGATCCGGGCTCGGTGTTGCACGAGGGCGTGGGGCGGGTCGGACTGATGCTGATCGCGGTGGACAATGGGGCGGATCGCGTGGTGTACGCCGGGCC
>JADLFD010000550.1 GCA_020845805.1 Verrucomicrobiales bacterium
GCCTTCGCCGAGGACCTTGCCGAGCCGGGCGTCCACGACGAGGGCCTTGGTGGACTGAGTGCCGGAGTCGATGCCGATGAGAAGAGTACGCTGGGCCATGGGAACGGAGTGCGGCCAGCGTGACAGGAGACCGGGCGTTTGTCGAAACGCGAAACGCGCGGGGGGGGTGGGGACGGTTGACCCTCAGTGTTCGATGAGGTATTTGAGCAGTTCGATCTGCTCGCGGGGGGCGAGGGCTTCGATCAAGCCTTCCGGCATCAGGGACATTTCGCTCATGGCGCGAGAGTCCACGTCGGACTTGGCGATGACCTGTTCCTGGGTGGGAGTGCGCAGGGTGAGCGCGGTGGGGTTCTCGTTGAGGAGCAGGCCGGAGATCACATCGCCCGATTTGGTTTCCACGGTGGTCAACTGGAAGTCGGTGCCCACCACGGCATTCGGGTCGACGATGTTCTCCAGGTAGTAGCGGATCCCGTTCTTGCCGGCGCCGGTGAGTTCAGGGCCGATGCGAGTGCCATCTTTTCCGAGGACGTGACAGCTGGCGCAGAGTTTGACGAAGTGCTCGCGGCCGGCGCGGCCGTCGTACGCCCAGAGCGGGGCTTCGCTGAAGGTTTTCTCCAGCGTGTTCATCAGGGTGGCCTTCTCCGCTGGGCTGGGTTTGATGCGTCCCCAGGTGGCGGTCATGCGCTGATCGACCTGGGGATGGCGGAGCTCCGAGAGCTGTCGGATATGGAAGGCGGAAAGCTGATCCCGTTTGAGGTTGCCGGAGGCGACCGCATCGAGGAGGGCGAGGGCGTAGGAGGGCCGGCGGGTGAGGCTGTTGAGGGCGGCGCTGCGTTCCTCGGGGTTAAAGCGCCCGAAGCGATCGAGGAGTGCTTTGGGCACGGCCGGCGAATCGAATCGCGCGAGCAGTTCGATGGCGGGTCGGCGGAAGTCGTCGTCATCCAACAGGGCGAGAAAGCTGGGGAGTGAGTCCGGATCGAGACCGCGGGCCAGGACCGCGAAGGCGTGCTGCCGGTCTTCGCGAGGGGACTGGTGTTGATCCAGCGTGGCGCGCAGCGCAGGCAGCATGGAGGTGTCGCCGAAGACACTGGCGATGCGTTCCGCCTGACGGCGGATGGCGGGGTTGGAGTGCGCGAGGAGCGCCGGGGCCACGGCCTTCCAGGAGTTGGGCATGGGGATGCGGGCACGCGGTTCGAGTGCCAGCCAGAGACCGGCGAGACGGCGGACCAGGAGGTCGCCTTCGAGTCCGGTGAGCGAGGCCACGGCCTGGTCGGGCCCTGCTCCTTCCAGCGTGGCGGCGTACCAGTGGATCCAATCGGCGAGTGCCGCGATCGGGGTGCGGTTGGCGAGAGCCCAGGCGCGATCGAGTTGGCCCGGCATCCGTTGGGCGATGCCCTGCCAGAGGAGAAAGGGGAGGTTTCGATCCGTGGCGTCCTCACCATGCGCCGCGAGCGCAGCGAACAAGGCCCACGCGTCGTCGGGAGCCAGACGCTGGGCGGCGCTGGCGAGGTGCAACCGCACCACGGGTGAAGGATCCTGGGTGGCCAGTTCGAGCAGGCGATGGCGCAGCGGCGCGGACGGTTCACGGGTTTCCGCGGCGAATCGGATGGCCCAGGCGCGGACGTATTCGGCGGGGTCGCGCAGGGCTTCCAGCAGGGCGCCGTCCGGGAGCGCGGCCACCGCGTGCGCGGCCCAGAGCGCTTCGAGTTGGGCGGCGGGCTGATCGGAGGTTTTGCGCCGCTGGGCGAGCGCGGCCAGGGCGGCGGGGTCGAGAGTGCGCGAGGTGGCACGCTCCTGAAGCAGTCGGCGCGCTGTGCGCGCAAACCAGGCGTTTTTGTGTCCGAGCAAGCCAACGAGGTCGGCATCGGTCTTGGTGGTGAGGTTGACCTTCGCGGGGCGGAAGCTGGCGGCGTGCTGAAGTCGGTAGACCCGTCCGCTGCCGCGCTCCCAGCGTTCGTTGTTGGGGTTGTGGCAGTGTTGCTGGTCGTACCAGTCGATGATGTAGACCGCGCCGTCCGGACCCGTCTGGAGGTCGATGGCGACATACTTCGGATCGGTGCAGAAGAAGTGATCCTGACCGGCGTGCACGGTGTCGAAGCCGGAACCGAGCGGGCGATTCACCTGCTGGTTGATCTGATGACCGTGCAGGTTGTGCGTGAAGAGGTGCCCTCGATAGGAATCGGGCCAGTTGTCGCCGAGGTAGATCAGCGTGCCGACGTGGGAGTGGCCTCCGTAGATGGCGTCGCTTCCGGGCTCTCCGGCGCCGCCGGCACCGTGGTCATAGCGCGCAGAGGCGAGCAGGTAGTTCTTGAAGCCGGGAAACGCTCCGGGCGGGTTGGCGACGATGAAAGGGGCGTAGTTGGCGTTGGCCTGGTTCCAGAAATGGGCGCCCTGGATGACATGGGTGGTGCCACCGCGTCCCCAGTAGCTTCGGCAATGCGTCATGAACAGCTGCCCGCGTTCATCGTGGTCGAGTCCCCAGGGGTTGCTGCCACCGTGGGCGAAGATCTCGAACTCGTGCCGGGTGGGATGGTAGCGCCAGACCCCAGCTCGGAGTTCCTGCCGGGCGGTGTCCGGAGCGTCGGGCTTGCCGATGCGCGCGAAATTGAAGACGCCTTGAATGCCGTAGAGCCAGCCGTCGGGGCCCCAGTGGAAGCTGTTGAGGCACTCGTGCGTGTCCTGGTATCCGAATCCGTTGAGCAGCACCTGGGGCGGGCCGTCGGGTTGGTCATCGCCGTTGCGGTCGGGGAGGAACAGGAGCTCGGGAGCGGCGCCCACCCAGACGCCGCCGAAACCCAGTTCGAAACCGCTGACCAGGTTGAGGCCGGCGGCGAAGATTTTGCGGTTCTCGAAGCGGCCGTCGCCATTGGCGTCTTCGAGGATGACCAGCTGGTCCATTCCCTCGCCGGCCGGTCGTTTGCTGGGATAGGAATGCGCTTCCGCAATCCAGAGCCGTCCGCGCGGGTCCCAGGCGAAGGCGACGGGTTGGCGCACCTCGGGTTCGGCGGCGACGAGTTCGGCTTGAAACCCTTCGGGCACGTACATTTGGCCGATCGTCTTCTCCGGGTCCGACGTGCCGGCGCGGGGCACGGGATTGGGGACGAGGTGGCGCAGGACGGGACTGCTTTTGAGGCGGTCGACCTGCGGCAGTGGAACCTCGGCGTGCGTCCGGGCGGAGGGGAGAATGGTGGCCACGGCCAACGTCCAGGCGATGCGGCGGAGCGGGTGCACGCGGAGGGATTACCCGAGTGCGGCGCCGAAGCAAAGAGTGCGTTTGGGTGGCGAGTGTCGAGGGACGGAGGCGGGTCAAGGCACCGAGGCGAGAACCGCTGGGGGCCACTCGGTTTTGGCAGCGAAGTTGTACGCGAGGGCGTGCTGGTCGAGCGTGGCATTGGCCCAGCGTGAGACCCAGACGAGCCGGCGTTGGCGGAGCAGAGGCTCGGACTCCACCGCGCGCGAGTAGGTGCGGTAGTCGGTCCAATTCCCATCAAAACGGCGCGGCCAACCGGCGGCCAGCGGGTGGTTCGGCAGACGGGTGCCCTGGGAGGTGAGGCGTTGCCAGTTCGTACGCAGGCCCGGGGGGTCTTGGGCAGATCCGTCGGAGTTCAGAGGCAGGCTCCCGTGCTTGCCCCATTCGACGGCGACCGCGGGACGCGCGGCTCCAGCGGGTGCTTCGAGGAGTTGTGAATGAAAGTACGTGAAGACCCGTTCGGCGTGTCCGGTGGCGCGATCGTAGGTGACCCAGATGACCTCATGATCTGCGGGATCGTTGTCCTCGGGAAAATCAATGTCGTCCTCCCAGAAGAGGTGGTAGCCGACGCACGCAGCCTCCGGGTGGTGGATCGCCACCACGTCGCGGAGGGCGAAGGGTTCTGCTGAGTGGGTGATCAGGCGCGGGGCGAGCCCGGTGATTATGGAGAGTTCGGCGTCGGAGGGCGGTCGCACGGGTTCCAAGGCCAGCAGGCGGGCGTAGTCGAGGCTTGCAGCGCCGATCTGACGGAGTTGATGCGCGGCGACCGCGCGGTCCCGCAGGAGGACCAGTTCGCGGCGAGCAAAGGGCTCGAGGCCGGGTAGAGCGAGGGATTCGGGATCCAGAGAGACATCGAGGGCGGGGGCACTCACCGGGTTGGGCCGCGCGATCGCGCGCTGAGGCCAGACGACCTGGTAGGAGCCGAGTGAAAGATCCGGCTCCGGGAAATCGGTGCTGATCAACTGCGCTCCACTCGCGAGAGCGGCTTCGCGTCGCGCGGGATCCGGACGCAGGTCGGCATCGGCTCGAGTGCGGACCAGGAATCCCTGGCGGACGAGCTCCTGGATTTGGGCGAAGTCGCCGACGGGATCGTTGAGCTTGAACCACGCGGCCGCGGGATGGGTGGGGGAGACACTGGCGAAGAGCACGCGACCGGCCAGGTGGTCGTTTCCCTCGAGGAGCGCGTCGCGCGCGGCATCGGTGTTATCGAGGAGGAAGACGACACGCCCGCGCGTCTCGGCGAGCAGCGGCCAGCCGCGGTTTCTCACGGCGTCGCGCAGGGTCGGCTGCGTCCCCCGTACGTCATCCGGACGCAACACGTTGGTGGCGGGAATGACGCTCAGAATCTCGGCTTCGAGAGCGGCGATGCGCTCGGCGGTCCAGGGGATCGGCTGCGTGAACTCGGGGCCGGCCGCCTCCCCTTTCAGTTCCAGGAGCACGAACAGCGGCACGTGGGCCGGGTGGGCCACGGACCAGGCGCGGATCTCGCGCAAGGCCTGGTGCAAGGTGGGGGTGTGGGACAGGTAATCGAAATCCGGCACGTGCAGGATCTTGGCACCGGGCTGCTGCATCCATTCCCCGGGTGCGACCGGGGGCGCGGCGCCCTCCGGTGTGGAAGCGCTCATCACCAGGCGCCGTCCGGCGGGAGAGGCGTAGCGGCCACCTTCGGGATCGGCGTAGAGATCCAGTTCGATCTGCCGCAGGCCGAGCCGGCTGAGCTGGTCCGTCAGCGGCCGGTGCGTATACGCGAGGGAGGCAGCTGCCGCGGGGTCCCGGGACCGAACCAGCGCCAGCACGGCGGGGTGCGGCGCGATATGGTAGGAGTTGTGGGAACCGATGACCTGGATCTCATGGAGGCGCGGACCGGCGAGCGCCGGCTGGGAGTCGGAGGCAAGCAGGCCGGCGATCACCACGGCGACCGAGGCGGCAAGGAACCGCGGCCTTCCACGGGCGGGTAACATCCCTGAGCGTGTCCGCATCGCCCGCGGGGGGGCAAGCCACAGCTGGGTGACGAAGCCTCCGCGCTGGGGGAGGGAGGCTGGTGAGTCGGGATCAGATCAGATGGCGGGCGCGGACGCGGCTCGTTTGGGAGCGGGGCCAGGGCGCGCCGCGCCGGCGGTTCGCGGGGCGGGCACCGCCAGCGGGGTGGGCGTCGGTTCCGGCAAGGAATCCAGCGACTCGGCCGAAGGCTTTGGCTCGCGCAGGATGGCGATGAACTGCTTCATGGCCGGCGAGAGCACCTTGCTCTTCTTGATGATCGCCGACACGGGGCGCCAGAAGTCCGCCCCATCCAACTCGACCTCGGAGAGCGTCCCGTTGCGCACTTCCTGGGCGACGGTGGATTTCGGGATGATGGAAACGCCCAACTCGATCTCGACGGCACGCTTCACCGTCTCGATGTTGTCGACTTCCATCACGTGATGCACCTCCACTCCTTCGGAGCGGAGCGACTTGTCGATGGCCCGGCGGGTGGGGATGTCGGGTTCGAACGAAATGAAGCGCTCGCCGCTGAGAGCCGAGAGGCTGATGCGGCCGCGATTGGCCAGGGGATGCTTCGGCGAGGTGACCAGCACGAGATTGTCGCGCCACAGGGGCACCACTTCGAGCCGGCTTTCCTTCACTGCGTAAGCCACCAGACCCACGTCACAGACGTTGCTGAGCACGTCGTCATACACGCGGTTCGAGCGGTGATACTCGACGTGGACGTTCACCGTGCGGTGGGATTTCAGGAAGCGCTTCAGGTACGGGGGCAGGTCGTACAACCCGATGCTGTAAATCGTCGCCACGCGGAGCGTCCCCGAAACCACGTCACGCAACTCCTGCAGCTGGGCCCGGAGGGTGTCGTAGGTCTGGATGATCTGCTTACTGTGGGCGTAGAGAATCTGACCCTCCCGCGTGAGCCGGAACTTCTTTTTGCTTCGCTCGATGAGGGTGGCGCGAAACTGGTTCTCCAGGGACCGGATCTGCTGACTCACCGCCGATTGGGTGATGTCATTGATCTGTGCGGCCTTGGTGAAGCTCTCGGTCTCCGATAAATCGCAGAACACCTTGAGCGTCTCAATTTGCATAAGCTCATAGTTCTCTAAGGTGCCTAATCGTCAAGTTTTTCTTATACCTCCTGGGAAGGTCGCCGGCCGGGCAGGGAAGGGGGTGGGGAGGATGGCCAGGGCCGGTTTCAGGGGGGGGAGGCGGCGCTTTCGCGGGGAACGGGCATGTGTCACAGTGCGCGGGTGTTGACCCCGCCTGCCGACGAATCCACGGAAGCTGCCTCGCTGGCTGGGGGCGGCGAACGTGGAGGGTCACCGGGGATCCGTCGGGCGCCAGGGAACGCCCTTGGTGAGGTCTGGCTGGGGATAGTTTGGTGGGCGGTTCTGTGGACGTTGCTCCCCGTTGATTCCAGGGCGGCGACGCCGCGGGTGTTGGTCCCGATGCCCGGGGCGGAGAACGAGATCGGCCAGATGCCGGGTCCGGGACCGGGCGGAGTGCGGCGATGGGCGGTGGCGAACGAAGTCCTGGTAAGGCTGCGGCCCGAGGCGCAAGTGCGGCGCATGGCATCGCTGGCGGGAGTGCCGGGGCAGTTGCGGTGGCTGGCGCCACGGTCGGTACCGCGGGTGGGATTGGCGGGAGGCGCGGAGCGAGGACGCGGCGTGTGGGAGTCGCTGGCGACGGTGACGCTGCCTCCCGGGCGTCCGCTGGAGGATTGGGTCGCGGAGTTGGCGCGGCATCCCGACGTCCTCTACGCCGAGCCGAACCAGCGGTTGACCCTGGCCGTGGAGCCAGGAGTGAAGGAGTTGCCGGTGCCTGTGGCAGCCCCATCGGATTTCGAGTTCGCGCGGCAGTGGGCACTGAACAACGCGGGGCAGACGGGCGGGAAGGCGGGGGCGGATATTCACGCCTTGGAGGCGTGGGCGAGGTCCACCGGGTCGCGGGATATCGTGGTGGCGATCGTGGACACGGGCGTGGACGTGTTTCATCCGGATCTCGAACCCAATCTCTGGGTCAACGGGGCGGAGATCGCCGGGAACGGATTGGATGATGATGGCAACGGGTACATCGACGATGTGCACGGGTACGACTTCGTGAGCGACGACGGGGATCCCAACGATGACAACGTGCACGGGACGCATGTCGCGGGGATCCTGGGCGCGGTGGGCAACGACGAAAACGGCATCGCGGGAGTGTCGTGGCAGGTGGGGATCATGGCGTTGAAGGCCTTTGACGAGACCGGGGGCGGTTCGTTGGACGACACGCTGTCCGCAATCGCCTATGCGGTGGCGGCGCGTGCGCGGGTGATCAACGCCAGTTGGGGAACCGACACCCGCTCGCGGGCGCTCGACGAGGCCGTGGCGGACGCAGTGTCGCGGGGCATCGTTTTCGTGGCCGCCGCGGGGAACTACGGCACCGATGCGCGGTTCTATCCGGCGGCCGTGCCCGAGGCGATCGCAGTGGGCGCGACGGATGCGAGCGATCGATCGCCGACCTTTTCGAATCACGGAGCCTATGTGGATCTGGTGGCTCCTGGGGACTTGATTCATTCCACCCTGCCCAATGCCGCGTGGGGGCCGTTGAGTGGCACCTCGATGGCGGCGCCGCATGTCAGCGGACTGGTGGCGCTCATCCTGTCGCGGCAGCCCTCGTTAGCGCCGGCCGAGGTGGCCGCGATCGTGCGCAGCACCGCGGACGAAGTCCGCACGGATCGCAATACCGGCTCGGGACGGTTGAATGCGGCACGCGCCATCTCGGTGGAGGAGCCCCTGCCTCGTGCGGTGTTGGAAGTTCCTACCGAATGGTCGGGAGTGCTGGATCTCGCCGGCAATGCGGGCGGAGAGCGATTTGCGCGGTACCGCCTGGAACTGGGCGTGGGGGCGCGCCCCGAGGGGTGGGAGTCGTTGGTCGAGGCGACGTCGCTGCCGGCCCCGGGAGTCCTGTTGCGCGGGTTCGATACGGCGGCGTGGGATGACGGCGAATACACGCTGCGATTGGTCGTGGAGAGCGTGAGGGGAGGGGAGCGTGCGATCGAGCGACGGACCGTGCAGATCCGCAACGTGCGCCTGGTCGCACCGCTGGCCAATGATGTGCGCCGGCGGGGGGATCGCGTCGAGGTCCGGGGCACGGTCGCTGGCGGCGATCGGACCTTCGTGGTGGAGTGGGGGTTGGGACGGCAGCCGACGGCGTGGCGCACCGAGGGCATCGTCCTGGAGGCGGGCGGGATGGGCCCACGCGTGCAGAGCCTGCTGGCAAACTGGGACACCCGTGCGGTGCCGGAGGGGGCGTTTGTGACGCTGCGCGTGGTCGCGCGACGTGGAGATCGCGTGGTGGGCGAGGCGTGGGCGCGCATGATTCACTTCGAGTCCCGACTGCGCGACGGATGGCCGCACTACCTCGCCTTTGACGACGAGTTCCCGCTCCAGAACTGGCGTGAGTTCAATGTGGCGGATTTGGACGGGGACGGCCGACGCGAGGTGGTGTTGGTGGACCATGGCGAACCGGGTGGCCGCGTGCCGCGGTTGAAGGTGCTGGCCGCAGACGGCAGCGAAGTGTGGTCTCGGGATCTCCCCAGCGGAGCGCCGGAGTACGATGCTCCGGTAATCGGGGACCTGGATGGCGACGGGCGACCGGAGGTGGTGATCGACACGGGTAGTGCGGGTGCGATCCGCGTGTTTCGAGGGGACGGCACGGAGTGGGGGGCACCGTGGCCGGTGGCGCCGGGGGGAACCCATTTCGGCAAGCTGATCGCGGATCTCGACGGGGATGGACGCGCGGAGGTGGTTGCCTTGGCGAATCCTCCGGGGGACCTGGTGGGAAACCCGGAGCGGAGCCTCACCGTGTTGGATGCCTCGGGGGTGGTGAAAGCCCGGTGGCGGCTGAGTTCCTGCACCGTGGTGACCAATGCGCCCGAGTTGTTGGCCGCCGTGATTCAACTCGACGATGATCCGGAGTTGGAGTTGGTGGCGCCGGACGGCTGTGCCGGGATCAGCGCGTTTGATCTGTCTCAACCTGCACGTGCCGTGTGGACGGCCGCGACCGATACCGTGCTCGCGTCCTCACCGGTGGTGGGGGATCTGGACGGGGACGGTCGCGAGGAGGTCCTGGTGGCGGGCGTGAGCCGCGCGCGTGGCGAACCGGGAGGCGTGCATGCGTATTCCCGGGAGGGCAGCCGACGCGCGGGCTGGCCGGTGCTCTCCGGGGAGTCCTTCCAAACGTCGCCGGCGCTCGGGGATGTCGATGGCGACGGCCTGTTGGAGGTGGCCGTGGCGAGTGCGGAATCCCTGACCCTCCACCTGCTGAGCGGGTCGGGATTCGAGCTCAAAGGGTGGCCCACTCCGGCGCAGGTCCTGGCCGGCACGCGCTCCTCACCCACCTTGGGCGATGTCGATGGCGACGGGTTCGTGGACGTGGTGCTACCGTCGCCGGGGTTCTGGCTGACGGTGGTGCTCAACGGTGAACTCGGGCGGGCGGGTGGTGTGCGGGCCTGGAGGGCGGATGGGGTGCCGATCGACTTCCAGCCCGGAAGCGCCGCGGATGGGCTGGTGATGGAATCGGCGGCCGGCGTGAGTTGGCATCGCTTTCCGGCTGCGGTCCTCACCGACCTCGACGGCAATGGACGACTCGATGTGGTGGCCTCGACGGTCCTGGATCGCGCCTATTCGCCCGTCGCCCCTCTGGCTGTCGCCAAGCAGCGATCAAGCATGTACGCCTGGGAACTCCCGGTGGCGATGGCGTCCAACTCGGTGGAATGGGCGATGGCCCAGGGGGGACCCGCGCGGACCGGCAGGTACTATCGCCCCCCGCCGCCCAACCGGGCGCCCGTGCTGCGGTTGATCCCCGATCAGACCATTCCGGCGGGGGGCCGTTTTCGTGCGCTGTCGCTGGATCGTTATGCGGACGACGCGGACCATTCGGTGACGCGTCTGACTTGGTTGATCGAGGGCGCGAACCTGTAGCGCGTGGAGGTGGGCGAGCACCGCGTGGCCACCGTGGTCCCACCCGGCCCGGAGTGGGAAGGCGAGGAGACCTTGCGCTTCATCGTGCGCGATCCCGAGGGTGCGGAAGACACCGCGATCGTGCGCTTCCGAGCTCGCGCGGGATTTCGCCCGCCGGAAGCGGCACCGGACCTCGTGGAGGTGGCGGAGGATGCGCCGGGGATCTTCGAGGTTCTGGCGAACGATGTCTCCCCCGAAGGTCGCGCTCTGAGAATCGCCGGGGTAAGCCGGCCGGGCCATGGACTCGCGGAACTGAACGCCCAGGGGCAGGTGGTGTACCAACCACTGCCGGATTTTACCGGCGAGGACCTCCTGGAGTACGTGCTGCTCGATGACGAGGGCGGATCGGCGGTGGGGGAGATCCGGGTTCGTGTGACGCCCGTGAATGACGCGCCGCGGCCGGTCGCGGATCGACTGATCCTCGAGGAGGACACCGCGGGCGATCTGGATCCGTTGCTCAACGACGAAGAGGTCGATGGCGACGCGCTCGTCTTGGTGTCCCTTCAACCGCCCGCGCACGGTCGATGGGAGCCTCTCGGCGGCGGCCGGTATCGGTACTCACCCGAGGCGCAATTTTCCGGGGTTGAGACCCTGGAGTATGTGGTCCGCGACGCCTGGGGAGCGAGTGCCACCGGCCAGGTCGCGGTCCTCGTCAAGCCGGTGAACGACCCGCCGGTGAGCACGCCGCAGACGGTGCGGGTCAATCGCAACCGCGGGACCGACATCTTCTATACCACGGAGGACGTGGACGGCGATCCGTTGGTGTTCAGTGTGCTCGAGGGGCCGAAGCACGGCGTGCTTCTGGCGTACTCGACCTTGGCGTACTTCGACCCGAGCCCAGGTTTCGTAGGCACCGACCGATTCACGTACTCCGTCACCGACGGTCTGACCACGGTGGGCCCGACCGAAGTGACCCTCGTGGTGGAGGCTCGCAACAATCCGCCTTCGGTGGATCCGGTATCCACCGTCACCGCGGTCGCGCAGCAGCTGGTGATTCCCCTGCGGGTGCAGGATCTCGACGACGACCCCGTCATCCTGCGAGTGACACAAGAACCGGCACAGGGTGCCGTGCAGTTGGACGGGACCAACGCCGTGTACGTGCCGGCACCCGGGTTCGTGGGCACGGACACCTTCAGCGTCGCGGGCTCCGATGCCGAGTCGGAAGGGGATCCGGGCGACGTGGTGGTGCGGGTCACAGACCAAAACACACCGCCGCGTGCGGTATCGGAAGTGCTGACAGTGGCGCGAAACCAAGCGACGCCCGTGATGTTGAGGGCCACCGACGATGAGAACAACCCGCTCCAGTTTGAGCTCACCGGCCAGCCGGGGATCGGAAACCTCAGCGGGACGCCGCCGCGAATGGAGTACCGGCCGCCCCAAGGGTTTCGTGGCTTGGACCGATTGACCTTCGTCGCGCGTGATGCGGTGAGCACGAGCGAGGTGGCCACCCTGCACCTCCTGGTTCGTGATCCTAACGTGCTGCCGCAAACCACCAACCAGACGGTGGTGGTGTTGAAGGAGGTCGGCGGACCGGTGCCGTTGACCGTGAGTGACCCGGATGGCCAGGTGCTGCGGTTGGCCCTGATGAAGGGGCCGCAGTCCGGCCGGGTTTACGGTCGGGGAACAGCGTTGAATTACCGTCCGCGTCCGGGATTCGAGGGGCGGGACGAATTCACCTTCAAAGTTTGGGACGGGGTGGGGTACAGCCCGGAGGCGCGGGTGACGGTGATCGTGCGCTCGCGCGAGGCGCTGGCTCCGCGCTGGGGGGAGGCGCGCGTCACCCCGAGCGGGCTCGTGCTGGAGGGCTACGCGGAGGCGGGAGTGGCGGTGCGAATCGAGCGCTCCACAGATCTGCGAACGTGGGAAATTCTGGGGATCACTCCCAACCCGGGAGGCGCTTTTCAGTGGCTGGACGCCACGTGGAGCGAGCGTGCGGGGGCGGTGTATCGCGCGGTCTTGCCCCTGGTTTTTGAGGGAAATCCCCCCGTTTTTGAGCCTTAGAGGGCGGAAATCTCGAAAAATCAGGGGTTTCCGTGAGTTTTCCCTTGCGCGAGGCGGCGCTGCCTCCGTAGAACGCGCTCGGAGTTTTCATCGTTCCCTAACCTAAAACCACAACATCTATGGCTAAACCCCTGACGAAATCACAACTGGCAGCGTCTCTGGCGGACAAAGCAGGTCTGACGAAGAAGCAGGCCTCCGAGGTCCTCGCGATTCTGACCGAGCTCTCCTACAAGCACGCCAAGGACACCTTCACGCTGCCCGGCATCGGCAAGCTCGTGCTGGTGAACCGCAAGGCTCGCCTCGGCCGCAATCCGAAGACGGGCGAGACCATCAAGATCCCGGCCAAGAAGGTCGTGAAGTTCCGCGTCGCCAAGGCGGCGAAGGACGCGATCCTCGGCTCCAAGTAAGTCCTTGGAACTCAGCTGATCTCTCAGGGGCGTCTCCTCACGGGGACGCCCCCTTTTTCTTTTCCAGGGATACGGGTTGCGTGATCCTTCCCGCCTCGTGTCTGTCTCGACTGCATTATTCCCGTTGCGCCCACGGGTGGCGGTGGTCGGCTGTGGGGCCCTGGGGAGTTACTATGGAGCCTGCCTGGCGCGCGCGGGGCAGGACGTCACGTTCCTGTTGCGCAGTGATTTCGAGGTCGTGTCACAGCGCGGGGTTCGCGTGGTGGACGCCTATGGGGTGGCGCGGTTCGAGGCCTGGCCCCGCGCGGTAAACAGCGCGAAGGCGGCGGGAACGATGGACCTCGTGATCATCGGGTTGAAGACCACCGCGAACGGGGTCCTGGCGGAGACGGTCCTGCCCATGGTCGGTCCGCGGACGTTCGTGCTCACCCTGCAGAACGGTCTCGGCAACGAGGAGGCGTTGGCCGCGTTGGTGGGGGGCGAACGGGTCCTGGGTGGATTGTGCTTCGTCTGTCTCAACCGCATTGAACCGGGGCTGATTCAACATATCGCCCATGGCCGGATCGTGATGGGTGAGTTCGGTCGGGCCGCCCTGGATCGCACCCGGCAGATCGCCGCGTTGTTCGAGAACGCCGGCATCCCGTGCACCGTGACGGACCACCTGGAACGCGCGCACTGGGAGAAGCTGGTGTGGAACATCCCTTTCAACGGACTCGGCGTTGCTTCAGCCGCGGGACTTGCGGCCTTGGAACAGGGCGTGATTCCCCACCGCACCATGTGGGGGCCCTGCCTGACCACGGATCGGCTGCTGGCGGATCCGGCTTGGCTGGCGTGGGTGCGGGGTCTGATGCAGGAGACCCTGGCGGCGGCGCGCGCGCAGGGATTGAGCATTCCCGACGGCGCGGCGGAGGAACAAATCCGGCGCACGCAGGAGATGGGGGCGTATCGGGCGTCCACGCTGATCGATTTCGAACGTGGCCAACCGCTGGAGCTGGAGAGCCTGTTTACCGAGCCCTTGCGGCGCGCGCGGGCGGCCGGGGTGACGGTCCCGCGCCTGGAGGCGTTGCACCGCGTGTTGCGTTGTCTCGATCCCGCCCAGCGGGGTTGAGGAACAGCCGGAAGGCGGTGAGGCGCGGGGCAGGGGGCGGGGGCCCCGGTCGCGAGCGTGCGATCAATAGGTCGACGTCGGACCGCTGGCGCGCTGGATCAGTTCGATCTCGTAGCCTTCCGGGGCATCGACAAAGGCAAAGCCGCTGCCATCCGGCTTCAGGTGAGGCCCGTCGGAATAGGCCAGCCCGAGCTTCGCCAAGTGCTGGGCGAAGGCTTCGAGGGAGTCCACCTGGAAGGCGAGATGCGTCAGATCGGTCTGCACGTGGACCGGGCCGCTGGCGGGGAAGGAGCACAGTTCGATGGTTTCGTCGCTCTCGGGGGCCTTGAGGAAGACCAGTTCCGAGCCGCGCGGAGATTTGTGGCGGCGGACCTCATCGAGTCCGAGCACGTCGCGGTAGAATTTGACCGAGCGCTCGAGGTCATCGACGCGGTATCGAGTGTGCAGCAGCTTGAACGCGAGTCGCATGAAGGGAGATTAGCGGCACGGGCGCAGCTTGCCAAAGGGAAGCCGCCCCTTTTATATCGGCTGCGTGTCGCCACAGCAGACACTTCGCTCCTCGGCCAGCATGTCGGGAGTTGGGCTCCATGGGGGTGGCCGGGTCGAACTGACCTTCTCCCCGGCGGCGCCCAACACCGGGATACGGTTTCGTCGTGTCGATTTGGAGGGGCGCCCGGAGATTGAGGCGCGGGTGGAGCATGTGGGGGAAACCACGCGCTCGACCACCCTCAGCCGCGGCCACGCGCGTGTGCACACCGTGGAACACATCCTGGCGGCTTTTGCCGGCTGCGGGGTGGACAACGCCTTGGTGGACCTGGATGCCGGTGAGGCGCCGATCGGGGACGGCAGCGCGCTGCCCTACGTGCGCATGATCCAGGAGGCGGGCATCCTGCCGCAGGCCGAGCCGCGGCAGTTCTATCAGATCACCGATCCCATCGAACTGGTCGCGGGCGACACCACCATGGTCGCGCTCCCACATGATCGGCTGAAGATCACCTGCACGCATGCCGATCGCTCGGGCCGTTACACCCAGGTGTTCTCCGTGGAATTGTCCCCGGAATCGTGGCTGCGCGAACTCGCTCCGGCTCGCACCTTTTGTTTCTTCGAGGAAATCGAAGCCCTGGTGAAGAACGGGCTGATCAAGGGCGGGAGCCTCGAGAACGCGGTCGTGATCCGGGATGACGCCGTACTCACCACCGAGCCATTGCGCTTCGAGGATGAGTTCGTGCGGCACAAGATCCTCGACATCATCGGCGATCTCTCGCTGGTCGGACGCCCGTTGCAGGGCCACATCGTCGCGGTCCGGCCCAGCCATGGGACCAACTGCGAACTCGCTCGGCGCATCGTGGAACAGATGCGTCGGCCGGATGCCGCGATGCAGGCCTTCCTGCCTCCGCCCGTGAAGCCGGCGCCCGCGCGTGCCGGTTCCGGGGACGCCTCCTCCACCGCCACCGCGGGCGTGGAAGCCGGGTCCGCGGAGATGGGGATCGATTATGTCATGCGGCTGCTGCCGCACCGGTATCCGTTCCTGATGGTGGACCGCGTGTTGCGGGTGGAAGGGAACCGCATCGTGGCGTTGAAGAACGTCACCATCAACGAGCCGTATTTCATCGGGCATTTCCCCACGCACCCCATCATGCCGGGCGTGTTGCAACTCGAGGCCATGGCGCAGGTGGCGGGCATTCTCATGCTTCGACAGGCCGAGAACGTGGGCAAGCTGGCGTACTTCATGTCGGCGGAGAGCGTGAAATGGCGCCGCCCCGTGCGTCCCGGCGATCAATTGGTCATCGATGTCGAGCTCACCAAGAGCCGCGGTAAGATCGGGCGCGCCAAGGGCGTGTGCTCGGTCGGCGGCGATACGGTGAGCGAGGCGGAGGTGACGTTCATGCTTACGGACGGCTGATGCACGAGGCCGCACCTCCAGCGTCCATGGCCATTCATCCGACGGCGGTCGTCGATCCGCGCGCCCGCGTCGGGGAGGGGTGCGAGGTGGGTCCGTTCTGCGTCATCGGCCCGGACGTGGTGTTGGGCACGGGCTGCCGGTTGCACAGTCATGTGGTAATCGACGGCCACACCACCCTGGGCCGCGACAATCACATCTATCCGTTTGCGAGCATCGGGTTGAGGACCCAGGATCTCAAGTGGCGGGGGGGCCTGACCCGCACCGAGATCGGGGATGGCAATACCATCCGGGAGGCGGTGACCATCCATAGCGCGACCGGGGAAGGCGAGGTCACGCGCATCGGCTCGCACAACCATATCCTCGCCTACAGCCACATCGCTCATAACGTGGTGCTGGGGAACCACATCGTGGTTTCCAGCGCCGGTCTCGCAGGGCACGTGGTGGTGGAGGATCGCGCCATCGTGGGCGGCCATTCCCTGGTCCACCAGTTCTGCCGCATCGGCACCATGGCCATCGTCGGCGGCTGCGCCAAGGTGGTGCAGGACGTTCCCCCCTACATGCTCGCCGATGGCAACCCGGCGGTGACCCGAACCGTGAACAAGGTCGGGCTGGAGCGGAACGGCGTTTCGGAAGACGCCACGGTTGCACTGAAGACCGCCTTTCGTTTTCTCTTTCGCGAGAACCTTTCCCTTTCGAATGCGCTGTTGCGGATTGAACGTGAACTGCCGTCGCTTCCCGAGCTGTGCCATTTGGTGCAGTTCATACGTTCCAGCGACCGCGGCATCAGCAAGTAGGGACGGCATGAGCCAATGAAGCTACCCAGTCCCCAATCCCGCACGCGCGCTCGTTAACAAAACCACAACCCGAACTTCGAACATCCATAGCATGAGTTCCGAAGCTGAGACGCCTGCTGCAGGCGATCCACGTCCCGCGGCACGGCGCCGCTCCACTCGCGGCCGCACTTTCCGTCCGCGCCATCGCCTTTCCAAACCCAAGCTCGAGTCGCCAGAGGCGGGCGCTCCAGAGGAATCCACCGGTGTCGCACCCGGAGTCGCCGAAACGGCGCCTCCCGCGTACGAACCCCAGGACGACACTGGCTCTCACGAACCGTCGACGGCCGCCGCCCCCGAACCCGCGGAGTGGTCGAGCGAGGACGATCCCGCCACGCTCGAACGCGAACCCGATCCGCGCGAAGAACGCGAATCTGCCGGGTTCCGCCAGCCTCGCGATTTCGAGGCCGATCCGCGCGACGACGCGAGTCGCCGCGAAGACCGTGGCGATCGTTCCGGCCGCGACGCCGGGGACCGGCGTGAAGCGGACCCAGGCGCTCGCGACACCTGGGGATTCCGCGACGAACCTCGACGTGATGAACCGCGGCGCGATGAGCCCCGGCGGGAGGAGCCGCGACGTGACGAACCTCGACGCGATGAACCCCGGCGTGATCTGCCGCGGCGCGATGAACCCCGGCGGGACGATCCGCGCAGTGGCGATCGCCGCGACCGGCGTTACGAGCCGGCGCGCGAAGTGCCCGTTCGCCCGGTGCCCGACGACCGCGGGGAGCGTGGCGGACGCGGCCCTGAGCGTGGCGGACGCGAAGGTTTTCGTGGCGATCGCGGCGGTGACCGGGGGCGTCCCCCTTACCGTGACGACCGCGGCGGGGGCCGGGGTGACGATCGGCCCCGCGGCGATGACCGTGGACGCGGCGATCGCGGTGGCGATCGTGGCCCGCGCGATCTTCCGCGCGACGTGTCGCGTGAAGTGCCTCGTGAGGAATGGGAACGTGGCCGCGGAGGTTACGCACGCGACGATCGCGGACGTGGAGACGATCGCGGACGCGAGTTGCCGCGCGAGGATCGTGGGCGGGTGCCCGAGCGTGACGACCGGGAGCGGAGTCGCGTCGTCTATCCGCGTGATGATCGCGGACGGGGTGACGATCGGAGCCGCGATGAGGATCGTGGGCGAAGCGAGGATCGCGGCCGTGGCGAAGAGCGTGGCGGACGTGAGTACGAACGTGAACGCGACTGGGATCGGGATCGGGACCGGGATCGCGAGGGCGATCGCGACCGCGGGGCGCGGGTGGGCCCCGGAGCGGGCGACCCGCGCGATCTCCGCGACGAGCGGGATTACCGGGACCAACCCGAAGACGGCCCGGTGCGCGAGCCCCAGCGCGACGAGGATCCGGGGTTGATCCCGGGCACGGCGGAGGCATTGGCCTACCGGCCGGCGTCACCGCGCTCGGTGGAGGAGGCGGTCCTCGAAGTGAAGCGGGTGATCGAGAGTTTGCATGACGCGCTGCACGACATGGAAGAGGTGATGGAGTTGCTGGAGGATTCCGAGCAGCAGAAGGTCGCGGACGAGCGCGAGATCCAGAAGCTTCAGGAATTGCTGCGCCAGGCCACGCAGGTGCGTGAGCGTGTGGTGGCGGTGGCGGTCCAAAGTCGTCGGCGTGAAGTCCTCCCGGAAACCCGCGAAGCGGGTTACGGGGCGCCTCCGCCCGCGGTTGGTCCCGCCAGCTCCGGCGGGTTTGCCGGGGACGATCGCCAGGGCGGCGGGCGCCGCCGGGGTCGTGGCCGCGGCCGTGGTCGCGGCCGGGGTGGTCGCACCAGCGGTGGCTCGGGGGGCTATGGCGAACCCGGTGCCTACGCCGCCTCGGTTCCCGGCACGCCGGGGGCCAGCAGTGGCGGGGATCAGCCGCCCCATGGTGACGACCGTGGCCCCGCTGATTCGCGCGTCGACGAACCGCGTACCTGGGCGCCGGCCGATGAGGCGCCGCACGCGGAATCCCAGGATTCGGGCGAGACGCCGCCTCCCGCGTCCTGAGCCGCAAGGCTTCCGCACCCGCCTTTCCACGGGATGGGGTCTTTCAACCCGCCGCGCCTTCGGGCCCGGCGGGTTTTTGGCGTGTCCCCGGGCCGGACTTGCGCGACCGCGGATCGTGAGCGCAGGGTTGGCCATGATTTCCCAGGGTCTTCCTCTTTCTCCGATGTCGCGCCGGGGATTTCTTGCGCGCTCTGCCACTGCCGCCGCTGCGGTCTCGCTCACGGCCCGTGGCGCACTGCCCGCTGCTGCCGCCGCAGGGGCGTCACGTCCCCTCAAGAAGGCCATCATGTACGGGACGATCGGGGCGGGAACGACCGTGATGGAGAAACTGAAGGCGGTGGCTGAGGCGGGATTTGAAGGGGTGGAACCGAACGGCGGGATGGACCAGGACGAGGTGCTCCGCGGCCTGGAGGCGACCGGACTCAAAGCGGCCAGCGTGTGCTGTCACACCCACTGGGCGAAGCCGCTTTCCGATCCGACGCCGCCCGCGCGGGAGGTCGGGCTGGAAGGCCTGCGCCAGTCCTTGCGCGATGCCAAACGGTACGGGGCCGAGTCCGTGCTCCTCGTTCCGGCGGTGGTGAACGAGCACGTCAGCTATGCGCAGGCGTGGGATCGTTCCGTGGCGGAAATTCGCAAGGCCGTGCCCCTGGCGGAGGAGTTGGGGGTCACCATCGCCATCGAGAACGTCTGGAACCAGTTTCTGCTCAGTCCCCTCGAGGCGGCGCGTTACGTGGACGAGTTCAACAGCCCGCGGGTGAAGTGGCACTTCGACATCGGCAACGTCGTCGTTTACGGCTACCCGGAGCAGTGGATCCGGATTCTCGGCAAGCGGATCCACCGCCTGCATCTGAAGGAGTACAGCCGAACCAAAGCCGACAAGGAGGGACGCTGGGCGGGGTTCGATGTGGAGTTCCTCAAGGGCAGCAATGATTGGCCAGCGATCATGAAGGCACTCGACGAGATCGGGTACTCGGGCTGGGCCATCGCCGAGCAGGGCGGGGGCGGATCGCCCGCCGGTCTGCGCAAGCTCTCGGACGAGATTTCCCGGATCTTCGCCAGTTAGTGACCGCCTGAAGAGGTCAGTGGGGATCCGGTTTTCAAGGACCGGGGCAGAGGGCGCGACACGACTCGTCGTGGCTCTGGCCAATTCGGGAGCGTGGCCGTGCCAGCACGCCCGCGGGTGGAGCAGGACCGCTCCTGGCAGTTGGCGCACGAAGCGTCTCTTCTGGCGTCAGCCGTCAGACGGCAGGCGCCCGCGTCAGAACCGCAAGGCAAACCCGGCGTGCACGGCGAAGGCGGCGGTGAAGTCCAGCTCGGCCTCGCGCCCGCTCACGCTGTGTCGGAACGTTTCGGTGGGCTGCCAGCGCGTGCTCGCCACCAGGCTCGCCCGATCCCACAGCGCCCAATCCAGTCCCACCTGCGCAAATCCGCCGATGATGAAGTCGTTGGACCCGTCGCCTCCGGTGGTGGTGACCGTGGGCATACCTTGAATGCTGCTGGTCTCGTGGAATTTGAGGTCCGCGTTCACGAACGCGGCGAGCAGGCCGGCGGAGAAGATGCCATTCAGGCGCCCGGCCAGTTGGGTCTCCAGGTAGACGCCGCCGGTGACCGGGATGAGCTGCGTTTCCATCTCCCAGTGGCCGGTGAAGAGTCGGGAGCCGGGTTCGACACGAATGGTGCGTGCGGGCGTGGTGCCGAGGCGTACGCCGGTTCCGCCTTCCGTGCCAGCACAGGGCGGAGCTGGGATAAGGGCGGGGTCGAGTCCAGCTGGAAGAGCAAAGCGATCCTCGGTCACTCGCGACTCGGTGATGAAGGAGGTGTCGGTGCTGCCGGCCAGGGATTGGTAACCGATGCCGAGGGTGATGCCCCAGGTGGAGCGGCCCCATTCGCCGATGCTGCCGCGGTACTCCAGGTGGGCCGAGGGCTCGAAGAAGCCGGCGACATCGCCGGATCCGCGCGCTTCCACGGCGGCCCGCGAGCTCATGACCACGTCGCTGCCGCGCAGTTGGGCGGCGGAGTTGTAACCCCAGTTTGCCGTGGTCCCGGCGGGATCGGCGTTGGCCTCGGTGTTGACGAAGCCGTCGTCATAGCGACGCACCGCGGCGGTGCCGGTGGCGGGGCCCGGGTCGGTGGCGGCGGCGTGCAGGCCCAGGTTGGAGAAGGACATCCGCGTGTTGACCAGCACGCCGCCGGTGAACGCGAGGGATTGGTTTTGGGCCACGGCCGGCAGGGAGGCGCTGAGGGCGGTCAGCACCAGCAACGTTCGGCCGCCGGGAATCCGCACGCCGCGGCCGGTGGACGTGGCCCGGGTGGCCACC
>JADLFD010000551.1 GCA_020845805.1 Verrucomicrobiales bacterium
CACGAGATGTGGAGCATCGCGGAGGTGAGATCGACCTCGGTGACTGCGCGGATGCCGCGACGGAAGACCGGGTCGGCCGAGGCGAACAGCGTGCCAAAGAGAAGCAGGAGCGGCATGGAGACCAGGCTGCCCAGGATCACGCGAGGCAGGACCTGAGCGGTGGCTGGCGCGGAGGGGAGCCGGGGGGGCATGCCGGCGGGGCGCGCGAGGAACGCGGCGGCTCCGGTGGCGGCATGCAACCCGGCGAGGAGAGCCTGCCGGAAGAATTCCGTGATGGGCGCGCGGAAGGCGTTGCCACCGTGTGCCGCCCAGGCGGCCAGGGCGAGGCCACCCAGTCCGCCGGCCAGGGTGAGCTTCTGCAGGAAGGGCGCGGCGCGTAGGCCGAGCGTGGCCGAGATGGCCGCGGTGCCCACGAGCCAAGCCCAGGTGGCGCGAGGGAGGTTGAGGTTCTCGCGATATGCCACCGTGGCCCAGGCGGCGATCGTCAGCGCGATCCAGGCACTGGCATGGCCGTCGAGCGGACGGCCGCGCAGCAGGAGATCGGCGGCGATTCCGAGTAGAAGCGCGGTGGTCCCCACCGCACGACGGGTCCGGTCGGAGGCGGGAAGGGCGTTCACGGCTGCACCTCCGCGGCTTGCGGTTGCGCGCGCGTCGCGCGGGGAGAGGGAGTGAATCGCTCGGAGAGATCGCGAAGCCAGGCTTCAGCGTCGTCGATCGCGGAATCCGGCGTGGAGGTTCCGGCGGTGAGTCCCACGTGGTCGGAGGGGAGGAACCACTCGGGACGCAGGTCCGCAGCGGTCTGGATGTGATGCACCCGCGGGCAGCCGGTGCGGCAGGTTTCGACCAGTTCTCGCGTGTTGTTGCTGTGCGCGCCGCCGATGACCACGACGACATCGGAATCCAGGGCGAGCCGGGTGGCAGCCTGCTGCCGCTGTTTGGTGGGCATGCACACCGTGTCGAGCAGGCGCACGGTGGCGGCGGGGAAGCGATGGCGCAGGCGGTGCACGAGTCGGTTCACCCGCACCACGGGCTGCGTGGTTTGCGCGATCACCCCGAAGCGCGGGCGTGGGAGCAGTTGGTCGACGTCCGACTCGTTCAGCACCACGTCCACAGCGTCGAGATCCTCGGTGAGGCCACGGACCTCGGCGTGGTCGCGGATGCCGACGATGACGGGATGAAATCCTTCGTGCACGAGCCGGTGCAGTTGCTGGTGCGCGAAACGGACGAGGGGGCAGGTGGCTTCGATCAGGTGGAATCCACGCTGGCGCACTGCTTCGAGGCGTTGGTGGGACGCGCCGTGCGCGGTGATGACGACCGTGCTGGTGCGGACGGCGTCGAGATGACGTTCGACCTGCACGCCGCGGGCGCGGAGGTCGGAGAGCACGGTCTCGTTGTGGACGAGGTCGCCCAGAACCGTGATGGGTTGGGATTCGGCTTGGGACTGGGCGAGATGGATGGCATCACGCACGCCGAAGCACATGCCGAGATGGAGGGCGCGTTGGATGATCATGGGTAGTGAGGGTGGGAGGGGGATGGATTGGGGTGGGTGGGGGTAACTGGGCTGTGGATCGGTCTTTGTATTACAAAGTATCAAAGCATGAGCGTGGGTTTAGGTGGTGGGGCAGGAGGTGTTCAGGGGGCCGGGGGGCGGGTCAACGCCACGATCTGCTCGAGGAATCCGATGTACTCCGAGAACGCGCGGCGCCCGGCCGGGGTCAGCGCGTAAGTGGTGGCCGCGCGACCGTCCTCGAAGGATTTTGTCACTGCGACGTAGCCGGCTTCGACGAGGGTGCGCAGGTGGGCGGTGACGTTGCCGTCGGTCATGCGCAGGGTGTCGCGGAGATCGGTGTAGTAGAGGGACGGCGAGGCGGCGAGGAGGGACATGATCGCGAGTCGTCCCTTTTCGTGGATCACCCGATCCAGTTGGAGGAAGGGCTCGGGGTTCACGCGGTGGGGGTCCGTTTCTCGGTGGCTGCGAGGTAGGCGCCGTAGAGGAGGTGGAGGCCGCCGAAGGTGGCTCCCATCAGGAGGTGGGCGACACGCAGGGAGGGCATGCCGGCGGCGTAGGAACGCCAGGTCACGTAGGTGGCGAACAGGGCGCCGCCGACCAGGAAGAGCGCGGCGAAGAGCTTCATGCCGCGCGGCATGAAGAAGCCGGCGGCGTGGGAGGCGCAGCCGAAGAGGATCATCCAGACCGCGGGCAGCCACCAGGCGTGGAGAGGTTCGCGCCAGGGCGGCAGGGCGAGGAGGAGACCGGCGAGGAGTCCCGCGAGGAGGGCTGGGGCCATGGCGGCGGCGACGCGGCGGGCGGGTGGGGACCAGAAGGGTTCGGAATCGCGCAGAGCCTGGCGGCGGATGATGCCGAGGGCGGTGGCGAGGCCGAGGCAGGCGACGGTCATCCAGTAGAGGGCAAAGCCGCGGGGGCCGTCGAGATGGAGCAACCAGCCGAGGCCACCGGCCGCGGTGCCGGCGGCGCCGACGGCGAAGGAGACGGGAGCGAGCGCGCGGCGGTAGAGGGCCGAGCGCTCCATGAGATCGCGGATGACGGACAAGTTGCGGGCGGCCCAAGCGTCTTGCACGGCCTCAGCTTTGCATTGCAAAGTTGAATCGTCAAGCCGGCGGCCGAGGG
>JADLFD010000552.1 GCA_020845805.1 Verrucomicrobiales bacterium
GCGATCTGCGGCCGGTGGTCGGCACGTGGGCTCCCGAGTTGAAGCGGTTTGCGCACGGGGAGGATTCGCGCGCCCTGGAACTGGGTGACGACGTGCGCAGCATCAGCGCGGAGACCACGTTTCGCCGAGACACCGAGGACCGTGCCGAGCTGCGCGCGGTGTTGCGCGAACATGCCGACGAGATCGCGACCAAGCTCGAGCGCCGCCGGCTTTCGGCCAGCACCGTGCAAGTGAAAGTGCGCTACGGCGATTTCACTACGCTGACCCGCCAGATTTCGATGGAGGAACCGGTGGTCCTCGCGCGTGAGATTTACCGGCTGGCCTGTCACCTCCTGGCCCGGGAACGGTTGGTGTGCCGCCCGTTGCGGCTCCTGGGCGTGGGGGTGTCGGGGCTGGTGGAATCGCGCGCGGAACAATTGCGGCTCCCTTTGACCTGAGGGGTGGCGTCTCGCCCTCTCCGCCTTCCCTGAGGAGCAGGATCTCCGCTGACTTTTCGGACGGTCTGAGGCGGGAGGGGTGCGCCGTTTTTTGCCTAACACGCCGGAGTGTGGTTGCGTACGCGCGAAGCGCCTCGTCCCGGCCTTCACTCCTGAATGAAGCTTTATCGCGTTCCCGCCCTGGCCCTCGCCGTCACTCTCCTGATCGCGATCCTGGGTGTTGGGCGTTGGCCCTCGGCCACTCCGGAGCTGGCGCCAGTCTCCGACCCGATGGAGCCGGCCCGGTCCGCGACGGAGGCCGCGGCGGACGAGACGAACTCCGGCAGGAATCCGGGGGGCGCGACGCCCGGCCGGCGCGGCGGGGGTGCGGAGGAGTCAACAGCGGCTGCGGCCGGGGTGGAAGTGTGGGGCCAGTTTCGCGCCTGGATGGATCGGGCGCCGGCGGGCGGGTGGGTAGAGGCGGACGCCACGGGGCTGGCGCTGGTGCGCGCGAGGCGAGAGGCGATGGGGCGGCTGATGGAACTCGATCCCGAGGCGGCATTGGACCGCGCCCTGACCGAGGCGGAGCGCGCGGCGCTGCCTCCCGCGCTGCAGTCGTTCGTGGAGCGATGGGTGGAGGGCCGCGGTGATTTCGAAGTGCTGTGTGCGTATCCCGAAGCGGGGCGCGAGGAAGAGTTCCAGTCCTTAAGCCGCTTTGTGCGATTGGAAGGGGAGCGGTATCGCGCCTTCGTGTTCGGGGCGGGAGTGCGACAGCCGACGCGTCGCGAGGTGGCGCTGCGTGGTTTGGTCCTGGGGGACCGCATGGTGGTCGACGATCAGTGGAGCGTGGTGCTGGGAGAGGCGGAGGCGGAGGCGCCCGTGGCGCAGTTCGCCGCGGCGGCAGGGGAGGTCGCGCGAAAGAGCCTGATCTTCATCCGCGTGGATTTTTCGGATCTGACGGGCGAATCCATCAGTTCCAACCGCGCGGTCCAGCTCACGCGCGAACTGCATCGGTTTTACCAGGAGAACTCGTATGGCCGCGCGGGGTTCGCGGAGATTGGGCAGGGATCGGTGGTGACCCCGGTGTTCCGGCTGCCGCGGACGGCCAGTTCCTATGGGTCGGCGAACGACTCCGGCGATTTGCGGACCGATGCCCGGTCCGCGGCGCGCGCGGCGGGCTATGTGCTGGGGGACTACGATTACGATGTCACGTGCATGGGCAGCGTGCCGGGGTTCGGCTGGGCGGGATTGGGGTTTGTGGGGGCGTCCGGCGCCTGGATTCGGGGCACGAGTTCCACCGGGGTCACGGCGCATGAACTGGGACACAATCTGGGACTCAACCACGCCAACTTCTGGGATACCGGAGGCACCTCCATTGCCGGAAGCGGGGCCAGCGTGGAGTACGGGGACAAGTTCGACACCATGGGAGCGGCCAATGCAGGCCGATATCATTTCAACGCGCGGTACAAACGCCTGCTTGGCTGGTTGCCGGAGGGCGAGTTCACCGTGGCGACGACGAACGGGGTATACCGCATCTATGCGCACGACCAAACCAACGGAGTGGGCCTGAGTCGAGGGCTGCAGGTGTTTGCCAATGCGCGCACCAACTACTGGCTCGAGTTGCGGCAGCAGTTCACGACGTTGCCGGCGATGATGAGCGGGCTGGGCGTGCGCTGGACCGGTCGTGGCAACGAGTCCAGCCTGTTGCTCGACACCACCCCGGGATCAGCGGGAGAGAAGGACGATGCGGCGCTGCTCCTGGGCCGCACCTATTCGGATCCGCGAGCGGGCGTGCATGTGACGCCCCTCCGGAAGGGAATCGAGACGCCGGCCTGGATGGAGGTGGCCGTTTACCGAGGCGAGTTTCGCGGGAACCGGTCGCCCACCGTCGATCTCGAGTCGAGCGCGACCTCCGGCAGCACCGCCACGACCTTCCGTTTCTCCGCGGCGGCGGCGGATCCCGAGGGCGATGAGCTGGCGTACGCCTGGGAATTCGGGGACGGCACCCTGACCACCAATGCGGCGCAGGTGACTCATCGCTGGGCCTCGGTGGGGGACTACCGCGTGTTGTGCGCGGTGAGCGATCTGCGTGGCGGGGTCGGGTATGCCTCCGCCGTGGTGCGGGTCGGTGCGCCAGTGACGTTTCGTCTGAGCGGCACGGTGACCGTGGATGGGATTCCGGCGGCGGGCGTCCGGGTGAGCGCCAGCCAGGGGCGGGTGGCGACCACGGATTCACTGGGACGTTACACGCTCGTGGGGATCAGTCGCGGGACCTACACCCTGGCTGCCACCGCCGCGGATGGGGCCCGATTCGAGCCCGCGCGGTTTTCCAATCCCATCAATGTGACCGCGGACCGCGACGGTCTCGATTTCGCCGTGGCCGACACCGGAGGGCAGCAGGTGGTGACGCTGGTCGCGTCCGGTGCGCAGTGGCGGTACTGGGACAAGGGATCGCTGCCGGGGACCTTCTGGTACCAGAATCGTTTCGACGATTCGGCCTGGGACACGGGCCCGGCGATCCTGGGCTATGGAGGCGACCGGGAAACCACCGTGATCGGTTTTGGATCCAGTGCCGCGAGCAAGAACATCACCTCATGGTTTCGGAAGACCTTTGTGGTGACCCGGCCCGAGGCGTTGCTGCGCGCGACCCTGGCCGTGCTTCGGGACGACGGGGTGGTGGTCTACCTCAACGGGCGGGAATGGGTGCGCGACAACATGCCTGCGGGCGCCATCAATGCCACGACCACGGCCTCCGGTGCGGTGAGTGGGGCGGGGGAGACCACCTACTACGAGTTCGATGTCGATCCGGCCGAGTTCGTGGCCGGCACCAATGTGCTGGCGGTCGAGTTGCACCAGTCCTCCGGGACGAGTTCCGACACGGCATTCGATCTGCGGTTGATTGGCGAGACCAGCGCGGTGGGGGAAGGGGAGCTGCGCCTGTCACGGCCGGCCTCGGGGACGGTGATTACCTCGCCGGCGCGACTGGTGCTGAGTGCGCTGGCCGGGACCTCGGGGGGACAACCCCCGGTGCGAGTCCGCTTCTCCGAGGGAGCCGTGGTGTTGGCGGAGGTCACGTCCGCCCCGTACGTCTACACCTGGCTGGAGGCGCCGCCCGGGGAGCACTTGTTGGAGGCGAGCGCGGAATGGGCGGATGGCCGGGTGGCCACCTCGGAGGTCGCGCAGGTGTCGGTGCTCGATCCCGGTCTCGCACCGGTCCTGGTGCCGCGCCGAAGTGTGTGGCGGTATCTGGATCGCGGCGTGGCGCCGGCGGACAACTGGACCACGGTGGCCTTCGACGATTCGGCTTGGGGTTCGGGTCCGGCGCGACTGGGGTATGGCGAGGACGGGGAATCCACGGTGCTGTCGTACGGACCCGATCCGGCGCGGCGTCATATCACCACGTGGTTTCGCAAGGTGTTCGAGGTGCAGGACGCCCGGACGATCACCAACCTGCTGTGTCGCGTGCAGCGGGACGATGGCGTGCTGATCTCCCTCAACGGAGCCGAAGTGCTGCGGCTCGGATTGCGGTCGGGTGCGTTGACCCCCGCGGTTCTCGCAGCGGTGGATATCCGCGACGACGCGGAGCAGGCGTTGGTGGAGCGGTCTATTCCAGCCGGGGGATTGGTGGAGGGTCGGAACGTGCTGGCGGTGGAGTTGCATCAGGCGGCGGCGGCGAGCACGGACCTGGGCTTCGACCTGGAGTTGGAGGGACGGCGAAGCCGGGCTCCGCTGCGTCCCGAACTCAGCGTGGAGGTGGAGTCGACGGGGCTGCGGATCTCCTGGTCGGCGGAGTTTGCCGCTCTCCGGTTGCAGACGAGCACGGACCTGGGCACGCCGGCCGCGTGGCACGACGTCGGGGGTGCGCCGGAACGGGTGGGAGAGCGCATGGAATGGCGCGGCGCGCGCACGGACGCGCACCAGTTCTTCCGCCTGACCGACACCGCGGCAGGGAGACGATGATGGGGAGCGGCTCGCCCCCGACGGGCGGTCCCTAGACTGGGCGGGTCGGCGCCTGGAGCGTGCGGTGAACCGCTTCGCTGAGGGTTTTGAAGTCCACCGGTTTGGCGAGGATCGCGCGCACCCCGGAGCGTGCCGCGGATTCCGAGGTGGTCTCGCTCGTGAGTCCGGTGGCGAGCAGCACCGGGAGTCCGGGTCGAAGGCGCGTCGCTTCGGATGAAAGGCGGGTGCCGTCCATCCCCGGCATGGCCAGGTCCGTGATCAGCAGGTCGAACCGGCGAGAGCCGTCGCGCAACGCTTCGAGGGCTTCGGCGGGGTTGGTGAAGGCGGTGACGGAATAGCCGCAAAGTTCCAGCGTGCGTTTGCCCGTGCGCATGAGACCGGGTTCGTCATCGACGAGAAGAATGTGCTGTCCGTTCCCGCGCGGCACCTGCTCGCACCCGGGGGACGGGGCGGGTTCGGGGGGTGCGGGAGCCGCGATGGGGAAATAGACATCGAAGGTGCTGCCCTCACCGGGTGTGCTGCTGACGTCGATGACACCGCGGTGGGCGCGCACGATGCCGTGCACCACCGCGAGGCCGAGGCCCGTGCCTTCGCCTGGCGGCTTGGTGGTGTAGAAGGGTTCGAAGATGCGGTCCCGCACCGCGGGGGTCATGCCGAGGCCCGAGTCCTGGACGCGCAGGCGCACGTAGGCGCCGTCGCGACCGGCGCCGGGACTGACGAGGGCACGGAGGGTGGTGGGTTTGGGGGGGGAGAGGGGCTCGACGGAAACCGAGATCACCAGGCGGCCGCCGCTCTCGCGCATCGCATGGGCGGCGTTGGTGGTGAGATTCATGAGGAGCTGATGGATCTGGGTGGGATCCCC
>JADLFD010000553.1 GCA_020845805.1 Verrucomicrobiales bacterium
GCGGCACCGAGCACGAGCAGATTCTCGCGGCTCAAACGCGCGAGCGCGGCTTCCGTCGGGAAATCGCGCAGCAGGCGCTGGTACTGCGCGACTGCGTCAGTGGTTCGACCGACCTTGCGATAGCATTCGCCCAGCCGGAACACGGCCGTAGCCGCCAGCGCGCGTTGGGCATCCACCTGGGCAACGACCGCTTCATAGCCGCGGATGGCGGCGTCCAGGTCCCGGCGGGCTTCTTCGGCGAGGAGTGCGGCTTGGAAGGATTGTTCCACCGTTTCCGCGGCACGAAGGGCGGGAAGCAGCAACAGCCAGATCAGCAGACAGGCGAGCGTTCTCACGCGCCCTTCTTATCGCGCCGTTCGACGGGGTTTGTCAGGGATTTGTAAAGATGCGAGGCGGCGCCGTGCGGGAGAGGCCGAAAGATCGAGGGAGCTCGAAAGTATCGTGCGCGAGGAGAGGGTCGCGGGAGCGGCTTGGGTGATTCGATCTCGCGGCGGGTGCGGGTCAGGCGGTGACGCCGCGCACGAGCAGGAGTTCGGTGATATCGGTGTGGCCGCGTCGGCGCGCCCAGGCGAGTGGGGTGGCCCAGGGCGGATCGTCGGGGAGGTTAGGCGAGGCTCCTTGGTCGAGGAACCATTCGACCATCGCGCGGCGTCCGAACTTGGCTGCCCAACCCAGCGGCGTGGAGCAGAGGTCCTCGTCGCGCGCATGGAGGCGGGCGCCGTGCGCGAGGAAGATCGCGGCTTTCTCGATGTCGCCTTGGCGTGCGAACTGGTGCATGGGGGTGATCCCAAGCCAATCCGCGGCATTGGGATCCATGCCGTGGGCGAAGAGGAGTTCGTTCAACTCTCGGGTTTTGGCGCCGACGGCCCAGCCGGCGAATTCCACGCGGTTCGCGAGGTTGGGATGGTAACGCAACATCAGGCGCACGAAGGCTTCGTGACCTTCGCTGGCGGCGTTGGCGAGCGCGTCGGGATCGTTGGCCAGCGCGGGATTGGCCGCGAAGACGGCGGCCGCCGTGACGAGGTCGCCGCTGTAGGCGAGCAGGTGGACCGCCCGCGACGCGCCATGCGAGCAGAGCAGTTCGACGAGTTCCGTGTTATGTCGGTCGGCGGGGTAGCCGCCGGTGCCGAGGGCCGCGCTCAACGTGTCGGCGGAGCTTTCCACCTCGACGTTGGGATGCGCGCCGTGCTGGAGCAGCAGTCGCACGATGTCGAGGTGGCCATGGACCACAGCGGAATGCAGGGCGTGGCCCCTGGGGGCGATGCCTTCCTCGGGCTGGTTCGGATCGGCGCCACGTTCCAACAGGAAACGGACGATCTCGAGGTGGCCGGTGGCGGCCGCGTTTTTGATGGGGGCGCCGGCGCCCACGTAGTAGCCGGCGTAGTCCGAAGCGCGATGGACCAGAGAGGGGTCACGATCCACCAGTTCGCGCACTCGGTCGATGTCGCCGGTGGCACAGGCCATGCCGAGGTCCACGGTCGCTCCGAACCGGACCAGAAGCTGGAAGATCTCCTGGGGCGCATGCGGCCAGTCCTTGGGCACATCGCGCCAGCCGCGGAAGTGATAATCTCCGTTGGTCAGGTGGATGGCGCGCGCGCCGTCCATGCGACGTGCTTCGAGGTTCGCGCCTCGCCGCACCAGTTCCGCGATGAACTCGGGCTGCCGCGTCATGACGGCCCAGTGGATGGGCTGGTTCGACCGCAGATCACCGGCGTGCAGCAGATCGGGGGAGGCGTTCAAGAGGGATTGAAGCGACTCGAGTTCTTGGGCGCGGATGAGGGCGGCGGCCGGTTCGCCGCGAGCCGAGGCGTTGAAACGTTGAGCGAGTGTCGTCTCGAGCAGACGTTCCATCGCCCCGTAGCCGCGGTCGCGTGCGATTTCCACGAGGCTGTCGTTGAAGGCCAGCCCGGTGGGATCGGGATCTCGGGCGAGAAGGTAGGCGGCGACGTCGAGTTGATTCTCACGGACGGCGAAGTAGAGCGGTTTGCGGTAGTGGTGGTGGCAACGCGCCAGTGAGGGATCCTGGTCGAGGAGACGGATTACCGTGGGCAGATCGCCCTGCACGCAGGCGCAGAAGAGCGCCCAGACGTCGGTGCCGGTGCCGGTCGACCAGACCAGAGGATCGGGGCGTTGGAGTGCGTCAGGCTGGGTCATGGCGAGGGTGAGGGGGTTACGTGAGGAGCGATTCCGGGGGCGGGCGGGCTGTGGGATCGAGGGACGGTTACTGGCTCGTTGACGGCGGTCAACCGAGAGCCGCGACCGTTCTCGATGACCCATCGGGGCCCTCTGCCCTCAGGACGTGACTCCGCTCGAACCCGGGGGGAAGGGGGGTTGGGGGTCCTGAAATGCGGGCTTGCCGCGAATCGCATTCCGGGCGAAGAAGACCGCCGCTGACCGGCGGGAAGGGTGGCTGAGTGGTTAAAGGCACCTGACTCGAAATTGCTTCTTCGCGGTTTCCTTCACTTCGCCCTCATCTGGACTTTGTAAGCATCTATTTCATTAAGAGGTACTTCCAACAATTGTGTCCTGGACCCTGTTGGACCGACTTTGTCCCACTTTTGGAGGAGTAGTATAGAACGGAGTATAGAATGGCGGAAATGTCTTATTTTAAGCATTAGATGGTTTGCGGAGTGCGAATTCCGGTATGTCGCCTCGTTCCTCTTGCTGGACCTCGGCGCAGATGGCCTGGGCGTCGTGGTTCACGGGTCCAGGATGGGCAGGGGGATGTCTTCGTGGATTTCCCGGCAAGTTGGTCGCGCGATGCTAGCGAGTACGAGCTGTCGCATGGCCATCTGAGCGACCCGATCCCGGTCCCTGGCTCGGCAATAGGCCGCCTCGTGCCCCCACAAGTGAATCGGCCGCTGCGTGGGTCCCGCCACCCGCCTGAGGCCGCCAGCAGCCACGCCCTGCTCGCAACGCCCATGGTGATGCCGGAAGCCCAGGCACTGGCCCTTGCCTCCTCCTCGGATCTCGGAAGACCAAGCGGCGGATCGATGGCCAGAAGACCGACTTCGCCCTGGGGTCGTGCGCGCTTCTTTCCTACTCCTCCTGGGCCCGGGGTGGTGGGTATGGGGAGGGAGGAGGGGGGAGCACGCGTGACGGAGCGCCTCACGATCCGTGACGGTGAGGTGACCAAGAGCTTGGACCCGGGCGATGCCGAGTCGGGATGCCAAGCGAATCAAGTTCGAGTGACGAGGTTGAGTTTGATGGAGCGCGATTCCCGTAGGAGAAGGAGGCTTGCGGTTTCGAACTCAGAGAGCAGGTATCTCACTGGCGATCGGTTCTTGTGCGTTGGCGGAGGTCTCCATTGCGCGCACCTCGATGGCCCGGATCAGGGGCAGGCCTACGAGCATCCCGGCGCGCAACTCCTCGGGCCCTCCGGTTGACTGAGAACGGCGCGACCGTGGTAGGGTCGGGGGACCCCCTGCCTGTTCCATCTCCACCACCCGCTGTCTCCGGGGAGCCAGGACCACTGGCACCTTCCCGGAACGCTGCAGTTGGTCGACCGATTGGCAGAGAACGAAGCTCTTGCCGATGCCAGAGCCATCGCGGAACACCACCACGCAATCCTGGCTTTGCAACAGCTCCCCGGTGGCGGTCAAGTGGTCGTCCTCCAGGCGTCGATCCAGGGTGTAGGGCTTCGGGACCTGGGGACTGAGCGATCCTCGAACGGTGGAGGCTTTGGCGAGGGTCGTCTCTTCCCGGGCGAGGACCTCGGGCTGGGTGAGCAGATCGGGTTGGTCGGGTTCGTGCACGTAACCTCGGGCCTTCGTCCACTCACGGACCACTTCGATGGTGAAGTCCTCTCCGGGTGCCTGCCCAAGGGCTTCCTTCCAGATCTCGTGCTCCGGGATCACCCACGCGCGGTCGAAGAGGTGTTCCTCGGCCCAGGCCACCGCTTCCTGCATGGGGCTTGGGCTCCAGGGAACGAGGAACGCGGGTGTGACTCCGGATGGCCACCTAGTATGCCGGATCGAGCTGGGCATCTCAGAGGCGCTTGAGTTCGGCGGGTTCGAGCGTGGTTGCTTCCGGGATCATTCCGAGGTGGCCAGTCGTTGTCGGAGCGCCTTGAAATTTCCGTGGGCGAGATCGGGTCGCTCTTTCAAGAGGGCATCCAGGGCCGCGTCGATCTGCGCATCCCGTTTGGAGAACCGCCGGCACAGTTCCTCCGAGACAACCACCAACTCGAAGTCACCTCGGA
>JADLFD010000554.1 GCA_020845805.1 Verrucomicrobiales bacterium
ACGATGAGGGCCGACGTGGCCAGGAAGCACCAGGCGAGCCCATGCTGAAACAGGAGCCCGAACAGGAAGTACGACGAGCCAGTCCGGGTTCCTGAATCAAAGGCAGTCTCGAGAATCCCGGCGGGTCCGGCGATCCGGACCAAGGTCCATTCGGAATGCGGGAGCAGGGCCTGGATGGTCGCGCCGGCGACTCCCGGGACGAGGGTGACCGCCGCCACGAGGGCGAGTGCTGTGCCGAGGGCTTGCCGGTCGTCCGAGACCAGGCTCGAGACCCAGATCCCGATGGCGAGGGAAAGGAAGAGAGTGTTGAACAGCACGAGTTGCACGGCCCAGAACTCGGCCGCGGTGACGCCGCCGAGGCAGAGGGTGAGCGCGGCGACCGGCAGGGCGGCCAGCAGACCGTGGATGGGCACCAGGGCCAGGGCCGCGAATTTCCCGGCCACCACGTCCAGCCCGTTCAGGTCGGTCAGAAACAGAAAGCCCAGGGTGCCTTCGCGCCGTTCCCGGCTGATGCAGTCCGCAGTGAGCAAGGGCCCGGCCACGAGGGTCAGGATGAGGGCCAGCGTCCCGAGGATTTGGAGCAACAGGCGGCCGGAGGCTCCGGCCACGCCCGGGATCGCGGCGGGCAGGAGGAATGCGCCCCCGAGCAGGACGGCGCTGACCGCTCCCACGAAGCGCACGAGGAAGGTGGTGCGCCGCCGCGCGGCCACCCGCATCTCGCGTCTGACCACCGGGAGCAGGGTCACCATCAGCGGGAGGCAGGCTGCGCGGGGACGGACGACGGGTCGATCTGATACTTGGGGGGCGGAGTGGTTCCGGGGAGGGCTCCAGTCTGCCACCATCGGCGGGCCGCCCAGAGCGCGACGAGTCCTCCTACGACGGCGGCTCCGATCAGCAGGCGGCGACGGAGCGCAAGGGCGGTGGCACGCTGGGCTTCGCGTTCCCGTTCGGAAGCGAGTTCTTCCGCCGCGATGAGGCGGGCCTCAGCGCGCGCCAGCACGCCGGGCCATTCGACGCCGGTCAACGGTTTGAGATGGAATCGATAGAAATAGGAGGAGCAGCCGTTGCGGGCGCAGTAGTGCTGCAGCAAACGCGCGTGCTTGGGATTGGCGGCAGTGTGGGCGTCGTCGGCGGCAAACGCGGCGGCCAATTCCTCGCCCGTCAGCTCGAACCCACATTGCGCACATCCGGCGGTGACGCCCCGGGAGAGAATCTCCCCCAGGCGCACCCCGCCCACGCCGAGTTCGCCTAGGGCGCCAACAAGGGCCTCATGGAACGTGCGCAAGCGTTCCAGTCGGACATCACGATGCACTTCGGTGGCTGGGTGGGCCATGGACGGACAGTTTAGCCGGAGGCAGGACAAGGGTCAGCAGTGATTCGATTCTTCCGCAGGGCCGACACCTGGGGCGCCCTCGAAGGTCAGCGAGGTGGGCGCAGGTCAATGCCCTCGTCTCACGACGTGCCAGGATGCGAAAAGAGGCGGACCGCAGCGTTCAGGGAGACGAGGGTTTGTACCAGATCCATTCCTTGGTCGCTTCGTATGGGTAAAGCGGATCGGTCGCCAGGGAGGAGGTGAAGTTGTGGAACTTCACGTGGCCGTCGACGAACGCCGTGGGGGACCGAAATTCGCGCGGGGCGCGCTGGGGATCGGTGAACTCGGTGGAGCCCTTGGCCATGTGCCACTGGTACCATCGCGGCCCGGTGTCCACGCAGCCGTAGATGCGGGCCGGTGGTTCGTGGAGCAGGATGAACAGGGCGGGGTTCGGCGCCCAATCGTCGGACTGTCCGGCCAGTCCGCCGTTGGCGCGTGGCAGCCGGAAGCCGCCACCCGAGAGCGTGGTCAGGGAGCCGCTGTTGTAGTGGTAGCTGCAGCCCACGGTCTCGTAGTTGGAAGGGCTTTGGTGGGCCGAGGTGCAGGGGAGGATGGGCTGGCCCTTGTCACGGGGACATTTGTAGACCGCGGAGGGCGCCATGTAGCTGTAGAGCGGGCGCGCTTCGGCGGAAGGATACACTTCGAGCAAGGCGGGGATGGGTTGCTGTCCGCCCAGCGCAAATTGCACGGACCGTGTCGGACCGGTCGGCTGGCGCGTGGAGGGGTCGAGCTCACGCACTTCGGTAGGCGGGAACCGGCTGTCGTGGTCCTCCATGTAGACCCGCATGGCGATACCCATCTGCCGCAAGTTGTTGATGCAGGTGGCGACGTGGGCGCGTTCTTTGGCGCCAGCCAGCGAGGGGAGCAGCATGCTGGCCAGGATTCCGATGATCGCGATCACCACCAGCAGCTCGATCAGCGTGAAGCCGGCAGAGGACCGGGAGTGGAGGGGAACGCGCATGGGATTGGACTACGACTGTCGGCGACACCATACCCCGCTGTGGCTTGCAGGCAAGGGCTGGGGTCTGGTTCGGACGCCGGGAACCGCGCGGGTGGTCCTGGAAAGCCAGAAGGGCAGGCGCAAGCCTGCCCTTCTGGATGCTGAAAACAGCGGGGCTGCCGGGTGCCTAGCCGGTGCGGCGACGGCGGCTGAGCATCAGTAGTGCGCCGCCCCCGAGCAGGGCGAGGGCGACGGGGCTCGGTTCGGGGATGCCCGCGACCACGACGCCGTACATGTTCCGGCCGGCCTCGCCAAATTCATTGAGGGTGAAGGTGCCGGCGGGGAAGATCTTGAGATAAACGGAGGAGTACTGATTGACGGAGCCGTCGGCGCCCTCGTCGAGGCCCACCACATCCGCGAAGGCGGGATTGCCGACCTGATTGCCGTTGAGGCTGACCGGAAGCCAGAGATCTTCCGCCACCCACTTCATGTAGGTGCTGAAGTTCGGAGGAGTGGTGTTGTCGTTGTCACCCAGCCGGTTGTCGATGAGGAGGTAGACCAGGGAGTGTTGGGCGATGGTGACATCGATGGCGAAGGCCGCGTTGTCGCGGTTGTTGTTCGCAATCATGATGTATTCCTTGCCCACCAAGTAGGACGGCAGGGAAACGCCGAGGGTCGCGGCGTTGTAGTCATGCAGTCGGTCCGTCATGGCCTTGGCATCCTCGCCGAAGGTGCCGACGGCATAGCTCGGGGCCAGGACCGTTCCCGTCGGGTTCTGGATATCGAAGGTCATCCCGGTCGCCATGGCATCAGGGCGGTCGGTATCACCTCCTCGTTGAACCACCGAGAGGATATTGGGACTTGCCGGTGCTGAACCAACTGTTGCCCAGGCAAGCACCGCAGCCGAGAGGACTCGAAGATTCTTGCGCATAAAAGGGGAGGGACTGGCATGAACGGTGCGCCTTTCTTCAGATGATGAGCAAGGGCAAAGGTGGATCACCGCAACGGCGTGCATCCGAAGCTGAAAAGCCATGGGAAGCTCAGCTCCAGCCAAGGAAGGATTGGTGGCCCGATCGTTGAGTCGGTGGAATGGTCGGGTCCCCGTTTCACCCCAGGCACCTGTGATCACGAATCGACGCTTCTTTCTTCGGACCTGTCCCGTCGGGCTCGCGCTCGCGGCAGGAATAGGAACGGTCCCGGTTTCGGCGGCACCCGCGGCAGGTTCCCGGCGCGAGTTGGCGCGGCGCATCCTGGATGACCCTGAACTGCCCGACGTGCTGGCGCGCGCGCGCGCGCTATTGCGCACTGGACTGAACGCCGGGGACGGCTACGGGGAGGTGTGGATCCGGGATCTGAACACTTTTATCGAACTCGCGTTGGAAGCGACGGATCGCCGGCCTATCCGCGAGGCGTTGCTGACCTTCTTCAAGTTCCAAGGTGACGACGGCAACATCGTCGATGGATACATTCCCGAGGCCAAGGCGACGGTGGGGTACAAATATCGGCAATCGTCGCTGGCTCCCGGCTTGCGGGCGCACAAGAACACGGTGGAAACGGATCAGGAAAGCTCCCTGATCCAGGCCGTGGCCCGATACGTGCGCGTTTCGGGCGACGTCTCCTTACTGGACGAAGTCGTGGCGGGGCGAGGCGTGCGGGAGCGGATGGCCCGCGCGCTGGAGTATTTGTGGACGGAGCGGTTCGACGCCGCTCGAGGACTGATCTGGGGAGCGACCACGGTGGACTGGGGCGATGTGCAACCGGAGCACGAGTGGGGAGTGGAGCTCGACCAGCATTCGCATCGGGCCATCGACATCTACGACAACGCCATGGCGGTCGTTTCGGTGGAGGCCTTCCTGGGGCTCGGACCGGTCGCAGATTCCCGGGTTTGGCGTGCGCGTGTGCGGTCTCTGAAGCAGGCCATCCGCCGGCATTTGTGGGATGCGCCACGTCGTAAGTACGTGCCGCATCTCTATCTGGAGGGGTCGCCGTTTCCGCCGGAGTTCAATGAGGCGGAGGTCTGGTATCACGGGGGCACCACGGTGGCGATGGAGGCCGGATTGCTCTCGCGGCGCGAGGTGGGGGCGGCGTTGGAGTCGATGCGTGCCAATGTGCGCCAGGCGGGGGCGTCCTCGATCGGCCTGACCGTCTACCCGCCGTATCCCGAGGGGACGTTTAAGAACAAGGGGATGGCTCCCTGGTCGTATCAGAATGGCGGGGACTGGTGCTGGTTCGGGGCGCGCACCGTCCGGCAGCTCCTGCGGTTCGGTTATGAGGCGGAGGCGTACGAAGAGTTGCTCCCCATGGTGCGGCGCGTGCGCGAGCACGGTGGGTTCTTCGAATGGTGGACCCGTGACAACCGGCCCAAGGGGTCCGGGACCTTCCGCGGCGGGGCCGGGGTGATCGGGCAGGCCATTGTGGAGTTGCTGGCCTGGGCAGAGCGCCATCGCTGATGGGGATGCGGAACCGGTTGGGTTTTGGATTTGGACCCTGACACCGAGAGTTCCGAAGGGAAGCAGCGTCGTCGGGGCCTCAGTGACCGCGCTCTCGGCGCGATATCCTTCGTGGGAGCGTTTGGGTAGGCGGAAAAAGAAAACGACCGGCGGAGGTCCGCCGGTCGTCGTGGGCTCGCTAGAGCAGCCTGGGGGGCTGAACTACTTGGCGAGCTCGGCTTCCACCATCTTCTTCGCTTCCGCGAGCATGCCGCGGGTGTAGAGCCCGTTGTGCACACCCTTGGATCCGTCGTGTTCGACGAGGTACAGAAGGAACCGGGCCTGTTTGATGGCATCCGGGATCACGGTCTGTTCGGCGGCGGTCGGGCCGCGGACCGTCTGGCCGACGACGGCGCTCAACTGGCCGGCGTTGTTGTATTCCCAGGTAAGCTTGGCGTACTTGGTGCGCAGGGGCTCGGGCGACTTGGTTTCGCCCCACTTATCGAGCAGGCCTTTGACCTCGGCGATGTTGTTCTTGGTCAGATTCTGGGTGAATCCGATGAACACTTCCGCTTCCTGCTTGGTATGGCACGGCACGCAGTTTTCCGGCAGCGGCTTGAAGGAGTGCCCGGTGTAGTTCGGGTCCTCATCGGTGGGATGCGCCACCTCGTGGCCATGGGTATGGCAATGGGTGCATTGCTTGGCGATATCGCGGTGGCTGGAGTGCCGGGTGCCCTCGAATTCGAACCCGATCTGGCCGACCAGAACGTTGTACTGCGGCGAGTGATGCGGCGGGCGGGAGGTGTCCTGCCAGCGGGCGCCACGTTGATTATGGCATTGGCCGCAGAGGTTGATGTTCTCCTTGTACTGGAGCGTGAAGTTCGTGTTGGTGGCCGTGGCGTAGGAGTAGAACTCCATCGAGTAGGGCGGGTTGCGAAGTTGCGCACCGTATTCGGTCTTCTCGTGGCCGGTATGGCAAACGGCGCAGCTGATGCCGGTATGCGCGGCGAGATCGCCGGACGGCATCTTGGGCAGTTCCACGGGCGGGTTGGCCTTGGCTCCTTCGAGCATGGCCAGGCGGACCGAGCCGGAGTGGCACGCGCCGCAAGCGCGCATGCGCGCTTCACCGGCGACCACATTGGTGTTCATGAAGCCGGTGACCAGCTCGGGATTCACGGCGTGGTGCGGCGAGGACAGCCACTCGTCGTGGGTGGGGTGATGGGCGTCACGATGGCAGCCGCCGCACATCATGCCGGCCAAGCTGACCACGGGCCGGACCGAGAGGTCGCCGGGATCCGCCACGTGATTGCCGCCGGGGCCATGGCAGTTTTCGCACTGCACGCCGGCGAGCAGCGGGGTGCTGGCTTCGCTGACGAAGCCGCCCGACATGCCGTAACCCACGGTGTGGCAAGGGAGACAGCCCGGATTGTTGGCCTGACCGATGCGCTTCAGCGTGTCCAACGCATGCGCATGGGGCGTGTCCTTCCAGCCCGCGTGCGATTTGGGATGGCAGGCGATACAGGTGCTGCTGCTGAGGTAGACGGGACGCGGCCCCGTCACGCGGAAGAAACCTGAATCCCCGCTGAAGGGCACGGTCGCGGCGAGGTCCGTGGTGGAGACTTTGAGATCAGTCCAGGTGCCGGCCACCGCATCGGTGCGCTGCTCCACGCGGTACGGGCCCAGGAATCCGGTCCATTTGAGGAGGAGTTTGTCGGCCTCTGTGGTGCCGCCGATGGAGGTGATGGTGGGACGCGGATCGACGCCGCCGGCCCAGGGGTGCACAACCTTCGAGTCCGCCGGGAGAGGCTCAATGCCGGGAGTTTCGTGCTCCGCGGCTCGCGCCAGCCCCGCCGTCGCGAGGAGAATGCACCCGATTCGAGCCAGAGTTCGGCAGGAGGCGGTGAGTGCAGGTTTCATGGTTTCAGGAGTTGGTGGAAGCGATGGTCTGCGGCTGGGGAAGTGCGACTGGGGAGGGGCGGCTTTTACCTTGGCTGAACCTCTTCATTCGCTCTTCTTCGGCCTCAGGCCACGATTAGTTATTCATATCGACAGCCCCTGTTACCAGAAATTCTTCTAACCAATTCTTGGCCTGAAAAGCCAATCGAGGGTTGGTCGACTCTCCGCCCGGCGGGGGACTCGTTCAGCGCGTGGGACGGGATGCCGTCGCGTCGCGGCCCACAAAACGTTGGTAAAGCGCCGATGCGGCGATGGCCATGGCGGCCACCCCGATCAACGCTCCCACTCGGTAGAGTTCGCCCAGCCGCGCCAGGTCGTGGAGGAACAGTTTGACGGTGGCCACCGCCAGGAGGATTAGCCCGGCCCATCGGACCGCGGTCCAAACCCCGCGGATTCCCGCACCCACCAAGGCGAGAGCGAAGAGGGCCCAGGATACCGTGTAGGTCATGTCGCGCGCGAAGCTGCCAGAGAACTCGAACCGCACGGGCTCGCCCACGGGCGTGAAGAAGTCTGCGATTTCGAGGTTCAAAAGGAGGAACAGGAGCGCGACGCCGAGCGTTCCGAGCAGCGGTGCGGCGGGGAGACGTTCCTGGCGCGGGGGTTCCTGGCGCAGCAGCACGAGGCCGGTAAATACCGCGGCCGCCGTGACGCCATAAGTGTACAGCCACGGGTTGAGGATCCCGGTCGGGCCACGGAGCACCTCGGGTCCGGTGAAGGGGTCCCCCAGCAATCGAGCGGAGGCGAGTGTGAGCAGGGCGATGCCGGTGAGGCGGAGTCCGAAGTGCGGCACACGCCTGAACAACGCCAGCAAGGCAGCGCCTTCGAGGGCGAAGCCCAGGGTCAGCCATTGCTGCTCGAACTGGACCGGGAGTGCCACCGTGATGAGGAACAGAGTGGCGCCACCGAACCATGCCAGGCGGGTCAGCCGCAGGGCGGGGGTAGGGTCTGCCGGTTCCGGGTTGGGCTCGCGCCAGGTGAGGACCAGGCAGGCGCCGGGGAGGAGAGCAAAGGCCAGGGGCACCAGGCCCATGGCCGGGTTGGCCCAGAAGCTCAGGGCGATCCGATAAGTCAGATGAAAGGCCGGGATGGCGGCGAGCGCGGCCGCGATCCAAGGCCAGCGCAGACTCTGGGTGCGGGCCCGTGTGACAAACGGGAATGCGGCCAGCAGGGCGGCCAACAGGATGGCCCAGGCGACGGTCAAACCCGGAAGGGTGGCGAGGTGGCCGCTATGCCACCACCAGACGTGTCCCGTCAGCGCCGCTCCGAGCAATGCGCCCATGGGAAGCCAGGCTTCGCGCAGCCACCAAGTCACCGCGAGCACGAGGAGCACCATGCCCGTGCAGGTGATCAGTAGGGCGACCGGATTTGGCAGCGGCACGAGTCCGGCCACTTGCGCCAGGAGCAGGAATGGCATGAGGGAGGCAAGAACAGGGAGCTGGCCGGCGGCCGCTTCACTGAGGGCGTCCGGCGGTGAGGCGGAGGATCCGCCTCCGACTCCCAGCAACGTGCGACGGCGTGCCCAGCCTCCGCCGAGGACGAAGACCAAGGTGACCAGGGCGATCATCCACAGGAATGGCCCGGCGGCGGGTTCGGGTCGGGCGACACCCAAGCCGATCCCGACCCCCAGCACGACTCCCGAGGCCAGCAAGGTGAGCAGGGCGCCTAGTGCGCCGCCGACATAGGCCGCGAGGGCGATGGCCGCCAGGTCGAGCACGAGCAGCGTGGGCCAGAGGGCGAAGGGCGTGTCGCCCAAGCGCAGGAAGGTCACGATCACGGAGACCACGCCCAGCGCCGGGAACAACTGGGAGACGCGCACCAGCATGGCGGCACCGGTGTGATGGCGGAGAAGGAACGGCACGGTGGTGTGCAGGGCGGTGAATCCCAAGGTGGCACCGAGCACCCAGCCGAGCGGCACGTGCTGGGCATGGTTCAGTTGCCAGGCGGTCAGCACGCCGAAGGCGAGCACTCCTGAGATGACATAGCTGCTGGACCAGCGCGGGGAAGACAACGCCAGCACCACGGCAGCGGCTTCGATCAGGACGAGAAGGGTCAGGAGCGCGGCAGGATGATCGCGGCCGGACGCCCCCTGCTGGAGCCAGAAGGCGGAGCCGAAGGCCGCCAGCACCTGCAAGGCGGTGGCCAGGCTGATCCAGTCCGAGGTCTGTTCCCGGCGCGAACTCCAATATGACGCCGCGGTGAAGAGTCCGAGGAACAGCGCCAGGACGGCTACCAGGGTCCCGGCTTTGTCCGGATGGAAGTGATGGGTCAGCCAGGCCCACTGCATGACCACGGTGCCGGCGGACGCCAGGACCGCCTGGTAGTGCCAGCCTTGGCGCACCAGGATGACCAGGAGTCCGACGTCCAGGAGGGCGACATACAGGAAGAACGGCCAGCCGGGATCATTTCCGGTGGGGAACAGCAGCGGCGTGATGAATCCGCCGAGCAAACCCAGGAGGGCGATGACCTGCGCGTTCAGTCGGGTGGCGAGGAAGATCGAGGCGGCCGTGACCAGGGTCATGGCGGCAAGGGCCGCTCCCTGCGGCAGCCAGTGGAGGTGGTACAGAGCGTGGCCGGAATAGAGGGCGCCGTAAGCGATCACCACGCCGGTGGCCACCAGGGTTTGCGAAGTCACCGCGTAAATCGGGTTCCGCAGCCGCATGCCGCCGGCGACCAGCGAGGCCCCTGCCACCAGGCCCAGGATGACCCGTGCGTCGGGCGAGATGAGGCCACGCTCGAACGAGTACTTCACGAAGTAGGCCACGCCGAGGAAGAGTGCCAGACCTCCCAGCCAAGCGAACAAACGGGCTCCCATGAAGCGTTCCCAATCGAAGGCGGGCGGTGGAGCGGCCGGGGCCACGGCCGGCAAGGACGGCGGCGGGGAATCCTGGGCCGGCTCCGTTCCGCGTGCGGGAGGGTAGACCGGGGGCAGCGGCGGAGGCGTGGCGGAGCGGGGCAGGGCGGGCGCGGTGACGAGGGAGGAGAGATCCTGCGTGGGGACGAGAGCCTGAGCGGCGGGTCGACTCGCGGGAGTGGTGGCGGACGGTGCTTCGGCGCTTCGGGAGAGGCGAGACTCCAGCCGCTCGCGCAGCTCGGTTTCGCGCGCCAGTTTCGACTCCAGGTCGCGCAACCGGCGGGCGAGGAGGACCAGGCCGATCAAGCAGCCGAAACCGAGGAGCAACGCGAGGGGAGTCATGGACGGACCTTTCGGACCCGAGTGAACGCCATCCGCGGCAAATCGGGGAATCGAATTTCCTGGAGGTAACATCGAAGCGACGCCCCCGGCTTCTTGCCGTGGGCAAGCGGCCTTGGTTTCATCGCTCGATGTCGTTGGCCGATCTTGAGGGTCGAAGCGAGGAAGCCGAATCCAAGCGCGAGACGTTTCCAGCGACGCATTGGACGGAGATTGCCGCCATCCAGGGGCCTGATGGGGCGGATGCCGCGCTGGCTTTGGAGAGCCTGTGTCGGACCTACCTCCCTGCCATCGAGAAGTATCTTCGCTGCTACACGCATGTTCCCGGGGATCCGCACGAACTGGCCAATGAGTTCCTGGCGCAGTTCATTCATCAGGACTCGCTGAAGCGCGTGGATCGCAACAAGGGCCGGTTTCGCAATTATCTGGCGGCGTCCATCCGGAATTTTGTGGCCGGGAAATGGCGCGTTCGCGGGCGCGAGAAAGTGCATGTCGAGTGGCATGAAGCGGTCCCGGAGCCGACGCGGGGGCCGGTGGCCGACAGCGTGTTCGACCGTGGCTTTGCGGAGATCCTGGTGGAGAACGCGCTGCGTCGGACGAAGGATCGCTTTGCGGGTTGCCGAGTGGAATCGCAGATTCCCGCGCTGCTTCCTTATCTCGGCACGGATCCCCCGCAGGAAACCCTGCGGGAGGTGGCGCGGCGGCTGGGGGTGACCGAGGACATCATCTATCAGAACTACCGGCGTCTGCGGACCGAGCTCTTTCGGCAGTTGCGAGCGGAGACGCGTCGGCATCTGGGCCCCGCGGATGATGTGGAGGAGGAGATGCAGGCCTTGCTGCGGGCCTATGCCAGCGAGTAGGGGGAGGGGGCCCCCGCGGGAAGAAAAACACCCCGGAGAATCGGACTGTTCTTCCGCACGCCTAACCCATGAGTGAGTTGCCGCCGGTCAACCCGCGAACCTGCCCCTCGTGCGGGGCCATGCTCCGTGAGGGGGCAGCCTGTGCCCCCTGCCTCCTGCGGCAGGCGATCGCGCACCCGGACGCACCACCCCCCCCTGATCCCGTGCCCGACCTGACTCCGTTCCCGGGTCCTCCGGTCACGTTCCAGGCACCCTCGGAATGGGCGGACTATTTTATCCAGGATCGCATCGGTGAAGGGGCGATGGGGGTGGTCTACCGGGCGCGCAAGATCAGCCTGCGGAAGGATGTGGCGATCAAATTCATGAAGGCCGGTCGCCAGGCGTCCGATCGCCAGCGCGCGCTGTTCATGCGGGAGGCGCAACTCGCCTCGCATCTCGAGCATCCCCACATCGTGACCGTCTCCGAAGTGGGGGAGCGGGATGGGACCCTGTTTTTGGTCATGCGGTTGGTCGAGGGA
>JADLFD010000555.1 GCA_020845805.1 Verrucomicrobiales bacterium
TACCGAGCCTGCCGACCTTGCGCGGGGTCACCGCGGGTGAGAACCGCCTCATTGCGGTCGGCGACGCCGGGACCATTCTCTCCTCCACCAATGGCGTGGAGTGGGTTCGCGAGAATTCGGGAGTCACTAATCGGCTTAACAGTGTGGCCTATGATCGCGGTGAGTTCGTCATCGTCGGACACGAGGGACGCGCTCTGCGATCCACCGACGGGAAAACCTGGATTCGCGGCTCCTTGGGATCGGGCATCTACGCTCGCGCCGTGGCCTCGCGGGATGGCGTGACGGTGGCGTGCGGGGAGAACGGCGCCCTTCGCGTGCGCAACCCAGCCGGGGTCTGGGAGGTGCGCAAATCAGGCACCGAAACCCACCTGAATGGCATCGCTCGTTCACCAGGCGCCACCGTCGTGGTGGGGGACGACGGAGAGATCTTGCGGTCCACCAATCTCATCGACTGGGTTCGCGTGGAATCCGGCCTGTTCCAGTCCCTTCTCGGCGTGCGCTACCTGGACGAGGCCTTCCTCGCTGTCGGTGAGTACGGAACGGTGGTCCGTTCCCAGGATGGCCAGGAATGGACGTTGGCCTCCGAGGAATTCCTGCCCGAGTACCGTGATGTGACCACGGTCGGGAACCTGACCGTCGTGGTCGGCCAACCTGACTGGGGGGATTCCGCTCTCGGGCAGATCGTGGTTTCCGAGTCCGGCACCGAGTGGTCGGACGTGCATGCAAACCTGGGCCCGCTATACTCCGTGACGCGCTTCGGGAATCAGAAGGTCGTCGCCGTGGGTGCGGGCGGATTGATTGCACACAGCGTCGACGGCTTCACGTGGGAGGCTATCCGAGGAACGGCCACCGCTCCCCTCGGAAGCCTGACACAGACTCCTGGCGGATGGTGGCTCGCGTCCTACTCCGATTGGGGGCAGTGCACGACCGACCGTTGGCGGCTGAAGCGGAACTACCCCGTCGTTTTCCACCAGGTGGGGGAGGGTCCTTTGCAAGTGATGGCTCCCTCCGCCACCCCGGACATCGTCCACGCCACTGAACTTCACGGGCGCTGGGTGGCGGTCGGAACCGGTTCCAACACCTGGGTCTCCGACGACGGTAAGTCCTGGACGCCCGGCGGAGCGATCCCCGGGGCGATCCTGCGCAACCTGGCGGTGGGGGACGGTCGCTTCGTGGCGGTCGGGCAATTGGGAAACTCGGGATTGGTGGCGAGTTCCACCGAGGGTTTGCACTGGCAGGTGGAAGCCCTGCACGAAGGGGGCGCACTCAATCATGTCGTCTTTGGAAACGGGCGATTCGTCGCGGCCGGTGACCATGGTGCACGCCTGACCTCCGCACACGGCGGTCCCTGGGTGCCCTCCGGAACCCCCTGGGCGTACGCGGTGAGCGGCCTGGCCTACGGCAATGGCCGATTCGTGGCGGTCCTGGATTATCTCGTTTATCACAGCCGGGATGGACTCGACTGGAGGAAACCTGCCCAAGCCCTGGAAGGCGCCCCTTACGCGGTCGGTTTTGGGGGCGGGCGGTTCCTTGCCGCCGGCCTGGGTAACACCCTGGCGTTCTCCGTGGATGCCGACACATGGACTTCATTCCGGCCCCCCGGTCCCACCACCGCCTGGTACTGCGTGGCGTGGGTGGGAGCCCAATTCCTGCTCGCAGGCCAGGATGGAACCCTCGCCTGGAGCGGCACGAATGTGGTCCGATCGCCGACTTGGCTGAATACGCCCCGCGATGTTCGTGCGATCGCCGGCTACCCCGTCACCCTGGACGCCGCGGTGGTCGAGTCCGCCCCTACCACCTATCAATGGTACAAGGACAACGCCCCCATTCCGGGAGCGACGGCGTGTCGTTTGGATCTGCCTCGGGCCGGACCTGACCTGGCGGGCACCTACTGGCTGCTGGCCAGCAATCGACTTGGATCTCTTCAGTCCGATCCCGTCGCCCTGACGGTCTCCACCGAACGCCCCGCGGACCGCTGGGAGATCCTGCGCAATCCCACCACGAGTCTCCTGCTCGATCGTTGCGCCAGCAGCCCGGAGCGATTCGTCGCCACCACGGCCGACGGAGGATTGGCGCTCTCCACCAACGGTTACGAATGGAGCGCACTCCCTTCCCTCACTACGAATCGTCTGACCCAGATCCGCTACCTCCAGGATCGTTTTCTCGTCCTCGGCGAGGGCGGATTCGTCGCCGTCTCGCCCGACGGGTCCACGTGGACACGCCTGGCCGTGCCCACCAAGGCCACCCTCCGCGACGTGGTCTCCGGAGACCATCGCTGGGTCATCGTGGGCGATGAAGCCACCATCCTCACCTCGGCGGACCTCGCCACCTGGCTGACTCGCCGAACTCCGGTGTCCACCCGGCTCATGGGCGTTTGCTGGACCGGAACCGACTTTTACGCCGCGGGGGATTTCGGCGTGATTCTATCCTCCGCGAAGGGCGAAACCTGGACCGAAGAAGATACACAACGGTCAGTGCACTTCACGGCCATCGCCGCCGGCAACGACACGGTCGTCGTCGTTGGAGAGCACGGGGCTCACGGTGTGCGTGCACCCTCCGGTTGGTGGTTCCCCGGGGAGTCTCAGATTTACCCGTGGGAACGCGACTTGCGCGATATTGCTTGGTGGGACGGCCAGTTTTATGTCGCCGGTTTGGAAGGAGCGGGAATCGTCCACACCTCAAATGCGGGGTCGGGGGCTAGCCAGTCCATCTCCGGAACCAGAAACCCACGCATGCTCTCGGCCATCTGCGCTGGGCCACAGGGAATCTTCGGCGTTGCCGGGACGGCCCTGATGCGACCCGAGCGCTCAACGCCCTGGTCCGCGATCGCCGGCGAGGGCCACTCCACCCTGCTCGACATCGCGCCCGTCGCCGGGCGCCTCGTCGCGGTTGGCGATCACGGGACCATCCTGCTCTCCGACACCGGCACCGAATGGCGCACCGTGCCTTCCGGAACCACCAATGTCCTCACCGGCGTGGCTGGCTTGGGCCACTCCGGCGTGATTGTTGGCATGCGGGATCGACTCCGCCTGGGAGGTTACTATGGCCGCGGAGGAATTCTTCTGTACTCGCCGGACGGCCTGGACTGGGCCGAGATCCCCAACCCGACCACCAACAAGCTCCGCAGCGTGTGCACGAGCGCCACCCGTTACGTGGTGGGGGGTGACCTGGGCACCCTCCTCGTCTCGGAAAATGGACGCGAGTGGAGCCAGGTGCCGCCCTTCACGAGCGAAAGTGTGTGCAGCTTGATCCATGATGGGAGGCGCTTCTGGGGCACGGGATTCACCATGTTCCTCACCTCGGAGGACGGTCTGCATTGGACCACCAACCGCCTTTCGGCCTGGGAGCCCATCGACCCCGTCGTCGGCCCGGAGGGAGGCCTCACCTTCCTCGGTCGAGGTCAACTCTGGCACTGGCAGACCGACGGTACCCACGGAATCATGTCAAACTCCCTCCCGTTCTACCCCACCAGTCTGGCCGGCCTCGGCCCCACCCTCGCGGCCACCAGCGACGGCCCGCGGATCGCCTTGTCCCGCGACGGCTCCGAATGGTCGATCCAGGATGTGGGCCAAGGTTGGAACCTGTTTCGCGTACGATCCATCGCCGGGGCGCTCTACGCCGTGGGGCAGTACGGCGTCGTCCTGCGATCCGGACCGGAGGCGCGCCTCACTCTTCAACGCTCGAACGCGCCCGGCACCCAACTCCAACTCCGCGACACCGGCGGCCGCCCCTTCCGCGTGCAGCGCCGGGATCATCTGTCGAACGACGGTTCCTGGCAGGACCTCGGCCCCGGAACGCCCACCGAGGACGGCTCCGTCTGGAATCTCCCCGACCCCGCCGTCACCCCGGAGACCGAAACCTACTTCCGCGCCATCCTGGACACGCCGTAAAGGTGAGCAGAAAGACCCTGTCCGTCCGAAGGGCCAAGCAACAGACGATTTCTGAACTGCGCTTCAACCTGCGGGGAATGTGGAAGCCGGAGGAGTTTCCGCATCGCCGCATTGAGGATCCGGGATCCAGCCTGGAACGCTTCTTGTCGCCGCACGAAACTCCCATCTCGCTGACAGAACTCCTTCGGTCTCAACGCTCTCCCTGCTGCCCTTCCTGATTAGCTGTCCCGCTGGGCCCATGGCAATCTAGATAGACCCTGAGGTCAAGATTCATGGGCTTACCTCAACCCAAGGACTCTTTCAGATAGCCCTGGGCTCCAGTACCACTTCACATCAATCGACTTGACCTTCTCAAGTGCTCCGTTAGTCAGGCACTCACACTTCCCATTGGCGTCCCATCACAATCATCGGGTCGCAACCCCACCCAGCTATCCCATGAAAGTATTCTTCTCTTATCATCTTCCCACTCCCGGTGCGGATCGTGCGGTGAGCGACGAAGCGTTTGTCTCCCGGGTTTGCCACTACCTGCGCAGCCAATCTCAGATCAACGTTTACTTTTACCCTAACGAGAAGCGCTCCAGTCAGTTCACAAAGCAGATCGCAACCGCAATCACCGAGTGCCATGCTTTCGTGCTCTTCGCGGGCAGGCAGTTCGGAGAAACCCAGGCCAAAGAAGCCGCCATGGCCTACGAACGGCACAATTGTTCCAAAGTTTCGAAACACCTACGCCCAGTGCATCTCCTGGTCGTGGGAATTCACGGCCATGTCGCCTGGCCCACATTCAAGGGTCGCGGTAACTCAAAATGGATTAAGCACTTTTCGGACCTAGACCAAATCTCCGTTGAGTCTGCCTTCCTTTCGGACGCCGCCAAAGTGCATGAGGGACAAGCACAGCAGGTGGCAAAGGAGATCTGCCTTAGGTTGGGTTGTGGATCCAGATGGATGCCTGACTTCGAAATCCCCTCCAACTACCCGTTCCCCTATGAAAAGAAGATCATCGAGGAGTTCATCAGCGGAGGAGGCAGTCTCGATGACAAGTGGCTCCTGGAAGGATGTCCAAAGGACTGGCCACGCATCAAAAGGCGGACCGCCAAACTACGCAACCTCGTCCCCCCCCAGCTCATCGGGAAGTTCAGCAGCGAGGAAAGCCGGGTAGTCGTGGACGTACGAGCCTATCTCCTCGATAAGCTCCCGAAGAAGTCCCACTCGGACCTCCTCACCTTCGCCGAAGCCCGGCCACGGGAGATGCTCAGCCTGCCTAATGAACGTCGACTCTCAGAACCAGGACGCGGCCTCAACATTGGCATCGTGGTGTCAGGCGGCATTGCCCCCGGAATCAATTCGGTCATCGCAGGCATCGTGGACCGACACACGCTCTACCAGAGGTGCACTCGACAGACAACCGAACGCGATGCGATTGACTACAGCCTCGAAATTCACGGTTATGTCAACGGGTTCAAATCGCTCGAACAGCAGCCTGTGCGCAGTATCCGCCTGGACAAGGATGAGTGGCGTCGGCGCGTGCGTGACGAAGCCAATCGAGGAGGATCCTTGCTGGGAACCTCACGCATGGATGCCCTGCTCACCTGCCAAGATCCGACTGCCCGAGCGGAACGATTCGGATCCATGGTCGGCAACCTTCGCGCCAATGCCATTGACGTGCTCTATGTGATCGGCGGCGATGGAAGCATGAGGGCTGCCCATGCGCTTCAGGTCGCGGCGCAACGCGAAGGCTACGATTTGGCGGTCGTGGGAATTCCGAAGACCATGGACAATGATATCCTGTGGGTGTGGCAATCGTTCGGCTTCCTCTCCGCCGTTGAGAAGGCGAAGGAGTTCATTATGCAACTGCACACCGAAGCCACTTCCAATCCGCGGCTCTGCGTAATGCAGCTCTTCGGCTCAGACTCCGGATTTGTCGTGAGTCATGCCGCCTTGGCCAGCGGCGTGGTGGACCTCGCCCTGATCCCAGAAATCCATTTCAGCATGAAGAAAGTCTCCGAGTACATGAAGAAGAAGCTGAGCAAGCTTTTCGCCGAGGGCCGCAGCCCTTCCGGACTGGTGCTCATGTCGGAGACGGCAATTCCGGACGATGTCGAGGAGTACATGGAGCGAGACCGCAAACTCCCTGAGAAGGAGCGCGTGCTACGCCTGGACCAGGAGGAGGAGGAAGAAATCGGACGCTACATTAAAAATGGAAGGCGGGTGCGTGGACAGACCCCAGACGCGCTGAGAACTGGTGGACTCAAAATCGTCTCACGTGTTCTTCAAGATGAGATTAAGAAGATGACTGGCGACTACTGGCGCGGCTTCCGCGTCTTCACCAATGAACCACGCCATCTCCTCAGGTCCTTGGAGCCCAGCAGTTCCGACATCATCTTCGGCCACCGACTGGGGTGCCTGGCGGTAGACAACGCCATGGCAGGGTTCACGGACTTCATGGTCAGTCAGTGGCTGACCGAATTCGTGCTCGTACCCTTGCGACTGGTGGTACTGGGGCGTAAGCGTGTTCCCTCCGAAGGCATTTTTTGGCGGTCAGTACTCGACAGCACGGGTCAGGATTCCGACTTGGGTTCAACGGAACCAGCACCCGATCCTTGCGCGTTGCAGACAGCGGACGCTCGCGGATCCAATGGCCGCGGGCGGCGTGCACCTGCGGGGAAATAGGTCCCGTCCCTCATTTCGGGTCCTGGAATCGCCCTGCTCTGTTGCACGGCAGTCCCGCGACGCCGGCATCCTCAGCATCGGTCGTCCCGGTGGGCCTCGTTCCTGCCCGGGCAGTCGATCATCGCTCCGCTTGACGCCATCTAGCAGCGAGACAGGCTCGCGAGGCAGCCACCCCGCTGCGACCCGACCGATTGGCTGCAGGCCCCACGGAACGCACTATGAGAGAACCGCCCACCTCCGCCGAGCTCGGCACCATGGTCTCCCTCTACCGCCAGCAACAGGAGACCTATCGCGACTTTGCCGCCGCGCTGAAGTCGGTCCTGGAGGCCGCCTGCCGCGATGAACTTCCCGATGCCATCGTGCAGGCCCGAGCCAAAAGCCTGACCAGCTTCATTGGGAAGTGCATCCGGAAACCCGACCGCTATGCGGATCCGGCCCGGGACATGACCGACCTCTGCGGCGCGCGGGTCATCGTCCAGACTGTGACCCAGGTGCTGTCAGTGCGTCGCTTCGTCGAGGACAACTTCGAGGTCGTCGAGACCGAGGACATCGGACTTCGTCTCGGGGAGCGCGAGTTCGGCTACCGCGACCGTCACTATATCGTGCGCCTGAATCCTGCCCGAGCACGGGAGATCGGATTCACCGCACGCCAAATCCGCAGCATCGGTTCACGGGTCGCAGAACTGCAGGTCCGCACCTGGGCGCAGCACGCCTGGGCCGACACCCTGCATGACCGCACCTACAAACCCGTCCTGGCCCCGGGCAAAGAGGCCGAGCGCCGCGCCGCGCTCCTGGCCGCCCTGATGGAAACCAGCGATCAGATCTTCGACGGCGTGGCCAATGAGATCGACGGTCTCGCCGCCAACTACCTGCCCGAGAAGCATCACTCCCAACTCCTCCGGGAACTCGGCGTCCAGTCTTCGCTGCGCGAACACGCCCTGGAGCAGGACCGCACGGGAATCGCCGTCGAAACCGCCCGCATCCACCTCGCCCTGGGACAGTGCACGGACGCCATCACACTGCTCGAAGGTTGCGACGGTGGATCCGGACCTTTCTCGGAGCACTGGCAGCTGGAACTGGGAACGGCCTTGTGTCTGTGCCATCGCCTGCAGCCGCAGTCTCCCGAATACCA
>JADLFD010000556.1 GCA_020845805.1 Verrucomicrobiales bacterium
CTGAATCCAGGAGGGCGGTACTCGTATCGGGTGGGAGCGAGATATGGTGCGGCGACGGTCTATTCTGAGGAGGCGGAGTTCCGATGCCATCGCGAGGAAGGGGACGTTGAGTTCTTGGTCCTGGGTGATACGGGGGCGGGGGTGGACGACCAGTATGCGGTGGCGGCGATGCTGCAACGGGAACGGCCCGATTTCGTCCTGCACACGGGGGACATTGTGTACCCGGCGTTTACCGCCGGGAAATGCGATCTGCGCTGCCTGAGTATTTACGAGGCGCAGATGCGTTCCGTGCCCTGGTACTTCACGCTCGGCAACCACGACATCAACGGCGGGGACCTGGCCTACCAGGACGTGCTTTGGCAGCCGACCAACGTGGAGACCGGCTCGGAGTTGTTCTACTCCTTCGACCACGGGGACGTGCATGTCGCTTGTTTGTTTGTGCCGTGGTGGGGCATGTCGCGGATCGGGGAGATCGGGTTGGATGGGAGTCGGAGCGCCCAATACCGCTGGCTGGTCCGCGATCTGTCCAACAGCACCAAGCCGTGGAAGGTGGTGTTCTTTCATCAGCCGCCCAAGACCTCCGGACCTCATTCGTACGACGACTATGATCTCGATGGCCGACGCGACACGCAGCAGATGCAGGAGGCGCTGATCCCGTTGTTGGCGGAGTTGGGCGTGGACGTGGTGTTCAACGGACACGATCACAACTGGGAGCGATTTCCACCGGTGCGCGGCGTGCACTGTGTGGTGACGGGCGGTGGGGGCGCCCCGACCTATGGCATCTACCGTCGTGAACCGGGGAGCGCGCGGCAGGCGTCCGTGCATCATGCCGCGCGCGTGCGCACGGGCGCGGGGCGCATGATGATCGAGGCCGTCGACGTGAACGGGTTGGTGTTCGACCAGGTGGTCCTTGGGCGCGAGCGCGCGGAAGCGGTCGGGAGCATTTTGGATTCGACCTGGCACGAGCGCGAGCACGACTCGGAATCGGAGCGTGTCTCGAACGGTGACGGCAATTGGATCGGGGAACGGTTTGATTTGGTGGGCGGGGAATGGACTTCGGTGCCGGGTGTGCGCGCCAACCTGGGACGGTTGTTGGTGAACGAGGATGCAGAGTTCATCCACCTCGGCGTGCGGGACGCGATGGTGTGGGCCGATCAGACGGTGGTGCTCTGGATCGGGTCGCCACGGCAGGCTGGGGTGACGAATCTCGCCGACGTGGGCACCGCATCCCGGCATCCGCTGGCGGATTTGGGCCTGACCTTCGATGGCTTCCAGCCGTGCTGGGTCGCGTTGCTGGGCGATGAGTGGGCGGATGGCACGAGCGCGGGATTCGGGCGGTTGCCGCAGGATGTGCCGCTGGGTCAGGGAGTGTTCAGGCTGGGGGCGACGTTGGCCCCGGTCATCTCGGCACGCGTGCAGCAGTTCAATCGATCGCCCGAAGGGCTCCCGGACATCGATGAGCAGAACGCCGATTTCATGGTGATCTCGATTCCCCGCGCTGAATTGGGTGGGGTGCTGCCCGGAGACGAACTGGCGGTGGCCGCGGTGGTGGTGGCGCCCACCGGGGTGGAGACGGTTGGGGGGCGACTGGCTCTGGATACCGCGTATCTCGGGGCGGCCCTGGTCCAGGGAGGCGGAGCGGCCCGGGCGACGTTGAGCCCGCTGCGGGTCCGGTTGGCACTGCCTCCCGACGGGGACGAGGATCTCGACGGACTGACGCGCGCGCGGGAAATGGAGTTGGGGACGGATCCGCTGAATCCCGACACTGACCGCGATGGATTACCGGACGGGTGGGAAGTGGCTCACGGGCTGGGTGCCACGGTGGCGTCGGGCGCGGATGGGGGGGAGGGGGATCCGGACGCCGACGGTTACCTGAACCTGGAGGAACTTCGATCGGGCACGGATCCGCGCGACGGAAGGTCGACCCTCGTGGTGGTGGCGGAGCGCGTGGGGCCCGCGGGGATCACCCTGCGATGGCGGGCGATGGTTGGGCGCCGGTACGCCGTGGAGACGAGCGATGCGCTGTCAGCAGGCTTTCGTGAAATGCTGATCGGCGGCTTCCCGCGCGAGGCCCGGTCCACCAACGAGAGCGTGGTGTTTCTCCTTCCGCCCGGTCCCGAGGCGGCGGCTTCACGATGGTATCGCCTGCGGGATCTGGGGCGTGCTCGTTGATCGGTACGGCCCCGGGGGATCGTCGGGTGTCAGTCGGAAAACGCCGTGCGGACGGCATCCAGGTTCACGCCGAGCGTGGTTTGCGCGACTTGATCGAGGGTGTTGATGGCGCCCTGCACGTGGAGGGTGAGGTGCTTGTGCGTGGCGGAGGCGCCGGGTTGAAGAGCGAGCGCGGGAGAGGAGCTCTCCAGCTCGTAGAAGCGGCCGAGTTGCTCGGCGCCGGGTTTCGGCGCGCCGTCATTGTAGCTGTTCACAACGTCTCCGCCGAAGGGGCGCTCCTGGAGTTCCCACGCGGAGTTCACGTAGTCCGTGACGCCGGCGGGGAGGGAGTAACGCACCAGCGTGAGCGCGTGGCCCTGTGAGTCGTAGCTCCCGAGCAGCGGTTTGGCGCGGCGCGGTGAAACGCCGATCTTGCTGCGGTAATTGGCGTCGGCGCGGAAGTAGGCCACCCCGTCGAGCACCTTGAGACGATCGGCCGGCACCTTGCCGAAATAGGCGTCGTTGATCGCGGGCCCGAGATCGGCGTCCGATCCGGGTTGGAACGGAACGACGACCGTGGATTTCGGCGAGGCGTTGAACATGCCGAGGATCCAGATGGACAGCAGGCCGGTGTCCTTGGACCAGGCGGTGGCGCCGACATTTTTGATGGTGTTGATGGATTCGAAGCCCACGGCCTTGGCGCCGCTGAGAGTCTGGTTGCCGATCTCGGTCTGCACTTCGGCGGCGGAAAGCAGTCGGACCGTGCGCGTCACTTCGAGTTGAAAGCGGGTGCCTGAGTAATTGGTGAGTTCGAAGCGGTGGCGGCAGACCACACGATCGGGGGCGAGGTCGATGACCTCATAGGCCTC
>JADLFD010000557.1 GCA_020845805.1 Verrucomicrobiales bacterium
CCGCGGTCGCCTTGCTCAAGATCGTTCCCGATCACCAGGCCGCGCTGGCGGAACTGATCCGCCATCTGCCCACTTCCAATCCGCAGGAGGCACGCCTCACACCCGACCGCAGCAGGTCCGAAGCCGCCGCCTGGTTGGGCGAGTTCGTCAATGGATCGGGTCCTCTCGACAGTCCCCCGCTCCAACTCGTCCTGGAACCCCTCCTGCGCGAGGAGATCCGGCAGTGGAGTCCGCGGGGCACCACCCATCGCTTCATCCATTCGATGTCCCGCCTCGCCCCGGACCGGACGCAAGCCCTGCTCCGCGAGGCGCTGGCAACGGAAGCCGGCCCGATCGCGGCCGGCTTCCTCCTCAACCTCGACCGTGGGGATGCCGAAGCCACACGAATCCTGGTGCACGCCCTCGAGTCTGCACCGGGAACACACATCATCGCCTTCACCTACCTGGGCAACTTCGCCTCCACCAACCGGGCCGGCATGCGCTTCCTCCACGAGTGCCTCGAACACCCCGAAACGCTCGCCAACCGCAACGCAACGCCACGCGTGAACGCGGACTACGTGCGCCTGCTGGCGCGTCAGGCCCTGGCCAGGATCCGTTACCGCGAAGCACGACTTCGACACGGATTGCCCGAGGAATTGTGGTGACCTGCGCTCCCCTTGTCCCGGGCCCGCCACGTTTCCCCCTTTCCTGCTCCGGCCCAAACGGGCCACGCTCCGCGGCCGTAGGCCCACTCTCGAGCCGTATGAACCTCCTCTCGAACTCACTCCTGCTCCGGTTCGCCGCCGCGTTCTTAGTCACGGTGTTCACCATGCCCACGGCCCGCGCCATGGACCTGCGTTGGCTCGGCCAGGCCGGAGGTGTCGCACGCCTCGACCTTTCACGGGCGTCGGAGGGGCCCGTGCACTTGGAGGGTTCGTTCGATCTGCAGAACTGGTTCCTCCTGGATTCGCAGATCGCCTCCGGCGGAGCGGCCAGCTTCTCCCATACCAACCCAGAACCCGTCAGCTTCCAGTTCTACCGCGCCGTGGCGAAGTCGGTGACCCCGAGTCCAGTGGTCGGTCCGCAGACCGATCCCACGCTCACCGCTTCCACGGTCGTGACCCCGCAGGATGGAGGAGAGCTGTTCCTGACGGATCGCCGCGGGGTGCACTACCACCTCCTCGTGAGCTCGAATCTCGTGGTGGAACCGGTGGCCATTGCCATGACCGTGGTCACCAACTTTGCCGCCCTGCCCTGGGAAGACCGTTTTCGCGCCGCCGTGGTCTTCGAGCCCGATGGCCTCGAATTCCTCGGCTCGGCCGAACTGCGCATCCAATTCCCTGAGCCGGTTCCAGAACTGGAAATGGTCGGGTACGCCTTCGCCGAGGCGGGAGCCGGGTTTCATCTGAAACCCTGGGAAACCTCCCCGACCGGGGTGGTGATTCCGGTGGCGCACTTCAGCGGGGCCGGGGTCTCCGCGGTCCCCCTGCCGCCCGCCCCCCAGCCCGCCATGAATTACGAGGAGGCCCGCCGGACGACCCGCGATGCCGAACGTTCCGCCGACCAATGGGCCGGCGAACGCTTGCGCGAAGTCTCCCGGCGCCGGCAGCGCGGGGAACTCTCGGCGGATGAGTTTGCCGAACAAGCTCGCGGGACTCGCACGCTCCGGAATCGCCTCGTCTTCCTGACCGGCATCAAACCGCTGCTCCAAGCCGCCACTCGCGACTGCGCGGTGGGAGAGGTGGTTCTGAACCGATTTGAAAGGCTCGAACGGGATTCCGGCTCAGCCTTTGGCGGCAGCCTGCAGTTCCCGGAACTCGTGGCCCTGGCTCCCCAGGTTCGTTGCCGCTGCGCCCATGAGTACTTGGAACTCTGCGAAACGAAACCGTCCACCTCGGGACGCGGAGCGCGCACCGCGCTGGATGCCGTACTCAACACCACCGCACGCATCACCGGTAGAACCGACGCCCAGGGCTGCGACCTCGGCACCGATACCGAGATCGACCGTCGCTTTGCCAAGGCGGCCTGCCACAAGGCATGGGAGGGCAAGATGTCCTACACGGAAGACATCCAGAACACGTTCGAGATGCCCATCCCCGATAACCCCGGTCCAACCACCTCCTACACCCTGAACACGCGCCGGGAAACGACCGCCTTCAGCGGCACGCTGGACACGTTGACGCAAACCGATGGCGATGTCCCCGACGAGAACGGCGAAGGCGGCTGGGCGTTTTGGAAGTTCCAGACCAAGGGGAAACTCACCGGCACCTATGGTGAGTCGCGGATCACCATCCTGCTGACTCCGGACTTCACGAGCACGGATTCCTATCTCGAAACGGCCAAGGCCACTTACTCGGCGATCGGAGACCTCTCCCTGCGTATCAATGACGGCCAAACAGTGGCCTGGGTCTCCTACAGTGCCGGGTTGGATGATACCAAGTATCCCATGGCCCACCAGGGCACCTCCGAGTTCAAAGTGGAATGCAAACCACTCCACGAACTACGGTGCCCGGACTCAATTCCCGCGGAAACCAAACCCGCCGGCACTTACAACATCGCCTTCGCCGCCTACGGATCCTCGACGACTGCCAACACCACCCTCACCTACACCGGTGACAAGGTGACCGCGAAATATCACCGCGTCCGCATCACCATCTCCCCCAAGCCCATCCGCGAAACCAACACCGTGGTCGAGACCTGGACTGCGGAACTCTGGCGCGGCGAGGGGCCCTAGCGATCCCTGGCCCACCTCCGCTCCATCCCATCCGGGGACGCCAACCCCGTCGCGACTCGTCGCCCTGCGCCTCGGTGACGTCGGGCTCCCTCCGCCCGCGCCGCCTCAGTCGCCCACGCCACCAAGTATCCCCTTGTCGATGAAGTCG
>JADLFD010000558.1 GCA_020845805.1 Verrucomicrobiales bacterium
CCGCCGCCACCACGGTGGCCTCCCATCTGGAGGATGTGGTGCGGTTGCGGGCAGGGGTGTGCCAGGACTTTGCTCACGTGATGATCGGGATGTGCCGCTCGGTGCAGATCCCGGCGAGGTACGTGAGCGGCTACCTGTACGTTGCCCCGGGCGAGTCCCTGCGTGGTGACCTGGCATCGCACGCCTGGGTGGAGGTTTTTTGTCCCGGCGTCGGCTGGGTGGGCATGGACCCGACCAACAACCGGTTGGCGGACCCGCATCACGTGAAGGTGGCCGTGGGGCGCGACTACGCCGATGCCGCGCCGATCCGTGGCAATTTCAAGGGGACCGCGCACCAGGAGATGCACGTCGAATTGAGCATCACCGAGCTCCCGGAGCCGGGATCGGGCCCGGCGGCAGGGGCGGGGGATGGGATCCGGCAGTATGTTGCGCGTCCATGAGATCCGGAGCGGTGTCCGGTTCCCGGCTACGCGGATAGGGATGCGGATGCGGTGGCGAGAGTGACGAAGCGGCGGAGCACGCGCTGCGCCAGCGGGCTGATGCGGTGTCCGACTTCGGTGACTTCCTCGTGCGAGATGCGGCCTCCGAGACCGGCGGCGCGGTTGGTGACGCAGGAGAGTGCGGCGACTTCCAGGCCACAATGCCGCGCCACGATGGCTTCGGCGACGGTGCTCATGCCGACCAGGTCCGCCCCGAGCGTGCGGAGCGCGCGGATTTCCGCCGGGGTTTCGAACGAGGGTCCGGGCATGGCGGCATACACCCCTTCGCGCGGTGCGAGGCCGGTGGACTGGAGGGCCTCGGCGAGAGCCTGGCGCAGGGGGCGGGAGTAGACCTCGGAGAGGTCGACGAAACCGCCCGGGAGCGGCACCCCACGGAGGGGCGAGGCGCCGAGTGCGTTGAGATGGTCGCTGACGATCACCAGATCGCCGGGGTGGAAATCGTCACGGATTCCGCCCGCGGCGTTGGTGAGCAGGAGTTGCCGCGCGCCGAGGGCGGCCAGCACGCGAATGGGGAAGGTGACAGTGGGGAGATCGTGCCCTTCGTAGGCGTGGAGACGTCCGCGCAACACAGCGACCGTGACTTCGTCGAAGCGCACGATCAGGAGTTGGCCGGAATGGCCGGGGACCCCGGGCCGGTGGAACCCGGGCAGTTCGGCGAATTCGAAGCAGGCGGTGACTGGAAGATCCTGAACCGCGCCGGCGAATCCGCTGCCGAGGACCAGGCCGAGGGACGGTCGGAGCGGGCAGGTGCGGCGGATGAACTCGGCCGTGGCGGACGGATCTGGTCCGCTGGCCGGGAGAGGAGGGGGATGGGGGGCGTCCGTTGGCATGGCCCGGCGGCTTGCAATGAGGCGGTTGGCCCGTAGGCTCGCCGGTCCGGACTAGGCTATGCAACTGTCGAACGATGAGATTCGCCGTTACTCCCGCCACCTGATTCTGCCCGAAGTGGGCATGGCGGGGCAGAAGAAGATTTGTTCCACCAGCGTCCTGTGCATTGGCGCGGGCGGGTTGGGATCGCCGATCGCGATGTATTTGGCGGCGGCGGGGATTGGGAAGCTGGGGATCGTCGATTTCGACACGGTGGACTTCTCGAATCTGCAGCGGCAGCTGCTGCACGGCACTTCCGACGTGGGCCGGCCGAAGGCCGAGTCGGCGCGGGAGACGATCCAGGATCTGAATCCCAACGTCGAAGTGGTGCTGCACCAGACTCGGCTCTCGAGCGAGAACGCGCTGGAGATCATCGCTCAGTACGACATCGTGGTGGATGGCACGGACAACTTTCCGACGCGGTATCTGACCAACGACGCGTGCGTGCTGTTGAAGAAGCCGAACGTGTATGGGTCGATCTTTCGTTTCGACGGGCAGGCGAGCGTGTTTGCGCCGCATCTGGGTGGTCCCTGCTACCGCTGTCTGTACCCCGAGCCGCCGCCGCCGGGCATGGTGCCGAGCTGCGCGGAGGGCGGGGTGCTGGGAGTGCTTCCCGGCATCATTGGATGCATCCAGGCCACTGAGATCCTGAAGCTCGCGCTGGGCAAGGGGAGTTCCCTGACCGGGCGGCTGCTGTTGTTCAACGCGCTGGACATGAAGTTCAAGGAATTGAAGTTGCGGCGGGATCCGCAGTGTCCGTTGTGCGGGGAGAAGCCGAGCATTCACGGCCTGATCGACTACGAGCAGTTCTGCGGCATTCCGACGGAGCCGGCGGTGCCGGATCAGAATCCGGACGAGGTCACGGTGGAGGACATGAAGCGGGCGTTGCAGGACAAGGCTCTGGGCATTCGTGTCATCGACGTGCGCGAACCGGACGAGCATCAGATTGCGCGGGTGGAGGGGGTGCCGCTGGTGCCCCTGAGTCTGCTGCCGCAGCGGTTCACGGAGCTGGACCCGAACCAGCAGATCTACATTCACTGCAAGAGCGGCGTGCGCTCGATGAAGGCGCTGCGATTCCTGCGGGAGCAGGGGTTCAAGTACGTGAAGAGCGTGAAGGGCGGCATCCTGGCCTGGTCGGATCTGATCGACCCGTCCGTGCCGCGTTACTGACGCCCGGGAGGTGAGGCGGGCGCGGCGGAGGCCGGTGTGCCGAGGTCGCGCAGGAAGTCGCCGAACGTGCGGGATTCGCGCAGGAGCTGGCCGCCGACCTCGCGGAGGCGGTCCACTGCGTTTCCAGGCAGGGCGAAGCTGGTGGGTTGGTTCAGGAAGAAGTGCCGTTCCTCGGGATCCTTGAGATCCGCGAAGCTGACCACCACCGGGTAGAATTCCACCTCCGCGGAAGGGGCGGCTCCGCCATTGGGTGAGGCGCCGCGCTGCGTGCGATCACGGTGCTGACGTTCCTTCCACCGTTCGATCTGTTCCTTGAGCAGTTCGATCGTCTCGTACGAGTAACGATCCATGGGGATGGTGGCGCCGGCGACCGCGAGGGCGAGCGTGCCGGGGCCGTGCTCGCTGCGCGCCCATCCGGTGTCGGGTTGGGAATGGGCATTCACCACCACGATGGCGATGCGGCGCACGCTCTCGAGATTGAAGCGTTTGCGGGCGGGGGCGCTGGTTTCGACGGCGTAGATGCCGTCGAGCACGGCGCGGATGCCGAGATTGTCGGAGACCCCGCCGTCGACGAGATGGACATAAGGATGGTTGGTGGCGTCGAGATAGCTGGCCATCTCGAGGAAGTGGTAGCGCGCGCGGGACGCGACATCGCGGGCGTCCGGCGCGGCGGCGGCGGCGATGGCGACGGCGAGGTCGGAGTCGCAGCGGCCGGCATAGTTATTAATCGTGATGGGGGAGAGGAGTCCGGGGACGGCGGAGGATGCGGCCACGGCCTGCGAGACGCGGACGGGGGCGAGGTCGGTGCAGAGCAGGTCGAACTGGTATTGCGTGAAGCTGAAGCGTGCGCCGGAGGCGATGTCGGTGGCATTGATCACCACGTAGGCGCCAGGTTGGCGTGAGAGATCGGCGAAGGTGGCGCCGTGGAAGAGGATTTCGTCGTACAGATCCGCCGCCATATCGGAGCGACCGTAGCCTTTGGAGAGCAGGCGTCCCCAGCGGAAGGGATTGAGGGTGCGTCCGAGGAGTTCGCGTTGGATATCGCGTCGCAGGAACGCCGGTTCGAGGCGATCGAACAGGTCGTCGCCATAGAGTGCGTAGGCGGCGGCGGTGATGCTGCCTCCGGAGACGGAGGAAATGGCGTCCACCTCGTCCAGGAGGCGGTGGGGGCCGTCGGCGCGTTGGACCGTGGTTTTTCGGAGTTCCTCGAGCACGCCGTAGGAAAGCGCCGCGGCGCGGGTTCCTCCCCCGGAGAAGCAAAGCAGGAACAGGGTATCCGCCGAGTTACTGGGCCGGACGTGGGTGTGGAAGTAGTAGCCCTGGCTGAGGTCGGTTCGTTCCAGCGGCGGGTTGGGCGACCGAAGCACGCACCCGACGGTGCCGACCAGGCAAAGTGCCAGAGCGCTCGGGAGAAATCCGAGTGAGACGAGGCTGCGAAAAGGCGTGGAGTTGCGGAACGGGCCGCTCATGCGCGGCAGGCCATACCACGGCCTGGGGCGCGGGTCACGCTGCGCGTGGCGCGGCGGCGAGGGGGAAACGTTCCAACGCGCGGCGGAACTCGCGACAGGCGGCGCCGGGGTTGGGAGCGTTGAGGATGTCGGACACCACGCAGACGCGGCGTGCACCGGCTTCGAGGACCGATTCCAGCGTGCTGCGTTGGATGCCGCCGATGGCGTACCAGGGGATTCCCGTGAGATGAGCGGCGGCCCAGCGCACGTATTCGAGGGTGACTGCCGGCCGTCCTGGCTTGGTGGGGGTGGCGAAGACCGGACCCACAGCGACGTAGGCGGCGCCGGACGCCTGAGCGCGCTGGGCTTGTTCCGGGGCATGGCTGCTGAGCCCGATGCCGGGTCGCGCACCTTTGGAGCAGACACCTTTGAAGGTGGATTCGGCGAAGGTTTCCATGCTCGTGTGGCCGGCATCGAAGAAGTCTTCCTGGCCGAGATGGGCGAGAGGGGCACCCACCCGGGCGGCGACGACAGGGTGATCGTTCACCACCAATCGGATGCCGTGTCGTCCGCAGATGGCGAGCATGTGCTCCGCGGCATGCTCGATACGGTCGATCGGCCAGTCCTTGGCCCGGAGCTGAATGAGATCTGCGCCCCCTCCAGCCAGTTGGCGAGTGAGTTCGACGGGGTCGCGTCCGTGGAGGTACGCGGTGTCGACGAACGCGTAGAGCCGGGTTTGGGCGAGGGGGATCATAGGGGTGCGCGCTGAGGCGGGGGACGGCACGGCGTAGGAGCGGAGGGGTGGTTCATGGGGTGACTGGGCGGATGACGGCGTCGACGAGCAGATCCGCCGAGACGCGCTCCAATTCGGCGCGCAAGGCGGGGAGTTCGAGGAAGGACGGCAGGGCGATTCGCAAGGTGGCTTTGAAGAGCGGTTCCCCGGACATGGGGGCGCTGACGCATTCGGATTCGAGTTCCTCGACGTTGGCACCCCGCGCGGCGACGATGGCGGCGATCTGTTGCACGATGCCGGGTCGGTCGTGTCCGACCAGTTCGATGATGGCCACGCGGCCGGGGGTGGGGGCGGCTTCGGTGTCGCGCCGGACCAGAACCGTAAGGCCAGACGTCTCGAGCGCTTCCAGATCGTGGCGGAGCTCCGCTTCGTGATCGGCGGGCAGAGAGAAGCGCAGGATGCCGGCGAACTCACCGCCCAGACGGCCCATGCGGCTCTCGAGCCAGTTACCTCCGTGCGCCGCGATGAGGGAGGCCAGACGCTCGACCAGGCCCGGGCGGTCGCGTCCGATGACGGTGAGGACGAACGCAGCATGCATGGAGAGCGACCTAAACGGAACCGGACCGGTTCGTAAAGACGCGCGTGGCCGTCGGGGGCAGGAAACCGGTGGCGCCACGTGGGCTCCGCGGTACACTGGCCGGGCCAATGACGACGTTCGATGTGAGCGGACCGGCGAGAGCGCGGATTCCGGAGTGGCTGCGGCTGCGGCTGCCGACTTCCGACACCTTTGGGAAGACGCGGCTGTTGTTGCAGGACCTGCGGTTGCACACGGTGTGCGAAAGCGCGAAGTGCCCCAATCACTGGGAGTGTTGGAGCCAGGGAACGGCGACGTTCATGATCGCGGGAGACCGTTGCACGCGGGCGTGCGGGTTCTGCGCCGTGAGCACGGCCAAGCCGCTGGCGTTGGAGACGGACGAACCGCAACGCGTGGCGGAAGCGACGCGGCGCCTGGGCTTGAAGCACGTGGTGATCACGGCGGTGGCCCGGGATGACCTCGCCGATGGTGGCGCCGATCACTTTCGACGGACCATCGAGGCGGTGCGTCAGCTGAACCCGGGGATTGTCGTGGAGGTGCTGACGCCGGATTTCCTCGATCGCGACGAGGCGATCGAGATCGTCCTGGCGGCGGCGCCGGAGATCTTCAACCACAACCTCGAGACCGTGCGACGGCTGACTCCGGAGGTGCGCCATCGGGCGACGTACGACCGTTCGCTGTCCGTGCTGGGCAAGGTGAAGGCCCGTGCCGGCGACCGGTTGCTGACCAAGTCCGGCATGATGCTGGGATTGGGCGAGAGCCAGGAGGAGGTGGTGGCGGCGATGCGCGATCTGCGCGGGGTGGGGTGTGATCTCCTCACCCTGGGGCAGTATTTGCAGCCGTCCCTGAAGCACCTGCCGGTGGTGGAGTTTGTGCCTCCGGCGCGGTTCGCCTGGTATGCCGAGCAGGCGGAGGCGTTGGGATTCGTGCATGTCGCGAGCGGGCCGATGGTGCGCAGTTCGTACCATGCTGAGCAGGCCCCGTTGAAGGCGGCGGCGCGGAACACGGCAGAGTCAGGAGCCGCGGGCAAAGTCTGAGTCGCAAGGTCCCAGACGAAACCTCGAATGCCATGAAGATCATCGAAATCGCCTTCAGTTGTTATCCAGTGACCGATGTCGCCCGGGCCAAGGCATTTTACGAAGGGGTCCTGGGGCTCAAGGCCACTTCGGACCACGCCACCGAGCACGGGCATTGGGTGGAGTACGATATCGGCCAGGGCACCCTGGCCATCGGCCGCGCACCGGGATGGAACCCGAGTTCCGAGGGTTGCAGCGTCGGGCTCGAAGTGGAGGATTTCGATCGCGCGATCGCGGCGTTGAAGGCCGCCAACGTGCCCTTCCAGTTCGGACCGATCGAAACGCCGGTGTGTCACATGGCGTTCGTCCGGGATCCCGACGGCAACTCGGTGGGCATTCACAAACGGAAACCGGGGCACGGCTAGTCCTGGAGGGTGGCGGATCCGGCTCGCGTTCGCGCGGAGCCGGCCTGCTTCCCCCCCGGTGGGCGAGCCGAGCCCCCTGCTGCGAGCCAGCCTTGGTTCCGTTTCACGCCAAGGCGCAAGAGCGCCAAGAAGGGCAGGGGACCTCAAGCCGTCGGGTTCCGCGGAGGCACTGCAGTGAGAACGCGCGCCGGGCGGATTGACACCGGACCGCGGTCTAAGGCTACAAAGGGCCTCCCTCATGGGCCTGTTCGGAAGCCGACGCAAAAAACACGGGCTGTATTACCTGCTGCCCGGGATGACCCGCGCCAACCGCGAGAAGCGGAAGCGCGTGTTTCGCTGGTCCATCGTCGTGGGACTCCTGGCCGCCGCGGGCATTGGAGGCGTGCTCTGGCTCGTTAACCGCTGACCGACTCCAACTCCGCCGCCCCTTCCATCTGGCGGGCGAAGATCCGACGGTATTGAGCCCCCGTTCGGACCAAGTGTGCGTGCGTTCCCTGCTCCACCACCCGTCCTTCGTCCAGCACCAGAATCCAGTCCGCCTGACGCACGGTCGACAGCCGCTGCGCGATGACGAACGTCGTGCGCCCCACGCTGAGTTCCCGCATCGCCCCTTGAATCAGGCGTTCCGTCTCGGAATCCACACTCGCCGTGGCGTCGTCCAGGATCAGCCACCGCGGATTCATGAGGAACGCGCGGGCGATGGCGAGGCGCTGGCGTTGTCCGCCGCTCAAGGAAACTCCGCGTTCGCCCACCCGCGTCGCGTACCCGCGTTCGAGCTCCATGATGAACCCATGCGCCTGTGCCGCGCGCGCCGCCGCCTCGATTTCCTCCGCGGTGGCCGTTGGTCTGCCGTACGCGATGTTCTCGGCCACCGTGGCACTGAAGAGAAACGTCTCCTGGAAGATGTACCCCACCGACCTGCGCAGCTCGGGCAGACGCAGTTCCCGGGCATCCACGCCGTCCAGGAGTACCGTGCCCGACTCCGGGTCGTGAAAGCGCGGGATCATGGCTACCAACGTGCTCTTGCCGGATCCCGTGGGCCCCACCACGGCCACGGTCTTCCCGGCCTCGACGGTAAACGTGACCTCATGCAGCGCTGCGCCTCGGCGCCCCTCCAACTCATTGGCACGTGGGTCCCGGTCGTGTCGGAAGCTCACGGAGCGGAACTCCACCCGGCCCCCGCCGGGCGGCAAGGCCACGTTCCCGGTTCGGATGGTTCGCGGCTCGCGCACCACTTCCAGGATGCGTTCCGCACTCGCGCTGGCGTTCTGCACGATGTTGGTGAACTGACCGACCATGCCCATGCGATGTCCGATGGCCATGAGGTAAAGGATGACCACGGCGAAATCACCCACCGGGATCGCACCGCGAATCACGAGCCCGCCTCCCACCCAGAGGATCAGGGGCGTGGTCAGTCCGAAGAGGAACTGCGCCAAGGGCACACGAGCCGCCCAGTAATTGACCGTGCGGGTCACCGAGGTGAGGAACGCATCCTTGCGCGCGCGGAACTTCTCCACCTCGGCCCGCTCGCGCGCGAACGCCTTGACCACCCGCACGCCCGCGATGTTTTCCTGGATCACCGAGGTCATCGCTCCGTGCAGGTCGTGGACCGCGCGCCATTGCGGCTGCAATCGCGCCGCGAAGAAGGCAATCAGGACCACCGTGGGCACCAAGGTCAGCACAGTGAGCACGCCCAGGCTGGGATGCACCCGCGCGATCAGCACCACCGTGGCCACCAAGGCCGCCGCGATGTCGATCATCAGGAACAGGCAGGCAAAGAGGAAATCCTGCAGCCGACTGATGTCCGTCGTGGATCGCGAAATGAGTTCGCCGGTCGAGTTGCGGTCGTGAAACCAGAACGCTTGCCGTTGCAAAGCCTCATACATGTCCGCGCGCAAGTCGTTCAGCACGCGTTGCACCAACCGGTTCCGGATCGGTCCCAGGATGTACCCCACGCCTCCCCGCACCAGCACGAGCCCCACGAACACCTGCACGTAGAGCCAGGGCTCGAAGGGCGCGCCCCAGTCCTGGTGCCGCTGTAACTGGGTCATGGCGCTGCCGATCACCTGGGGCAACCCCATCTCGATCGCCACGTTGACCAGCAGGAGTCCCACCGACCACGCAACCGCCGCCGGGTATCGCGGAAGATAGGCCAGCACGCCGGACAGATTCCGACCGCCGACGCGCCAGCTCGGGCGTGGCGGCGCCTGGCTCGGCGATGCCTGCCGGTCAGCCATGGTAAGACCCGGCC
>JADLFD010000559.1 GCA_020845805.1 Verrucomicrobiales bacterium
AAATCCTTCGGCCAGTTGACGTCGATGGTCTCCAGCGGATCGAGCTCCAGAAGATACGGACGGTGTCCGATGCGCCGCCGCGTCTCCAACGCCACCTCCCGCCGCATCACGTACAAACCCATGCTCTCGATCACGCTGTCCTCGAGATCCACGCTGTTCGGAATGTGCTGCGGATCGTAACTCGGCCGCCCGTCGTGCCACCGGTATTGCTTCTCCTTCCGCACCGCCACCACCGAGTCGTACCGCGGGTCCTCCTTCAGGACGGCAATGGCCTTCTCAATGGTCTCCGTCTTCACAAAGGGCGAGGTGCACAGAAGCTGGACGCAGATCTCCGCGTCCGTGTGCTCGCACTCGTTCAGAAACAGGCGGTTGCCGTCCGTTGCGTTGGACGCCAATCCCGTGTCCCGCCGCAGAATCTTGCAGCGGACGTCCGACGCCAGGTCCTCGATCTCGCGTGATTCGGTGTCCAGATACACCTCGTTGATCGAGGGACAGGCCGACAATTTCTTCAGGCTGCGAAGAAACATCGGCTCGCCGTCGAGCAGCATGGTGTTCTTGTTCGGAATCCTCGCGCTCGAACCCTTGGCCGGGAGAAATGCGGCGACTTTCATGAGATCAATTTCGTGGCGCGGCCAGCCCATGGACCGGTCTTCCCGGCCCATTGCCCCCCGCGCCTGGACAGCTCCTCGACATGACCCAAACCAATCCCCGGACACGCCGTCGGATGCCCGGCCCCCCCTCGGTTAAGCAGGGATGATACCAGGATTCCACGTCCGACTTCGCGCTCCCACGGACGCCCTGCTCCCCCCTTCCGCACGTCCCCCGAACCCGCAACTCGGCATTTTCTGCCCGGATGGACCGGCCAAACCGGCAAGCCATGCACCAATTCACCCCGGACCCCTCAAGCCCCACCAGCCCCCTGCCGCTAGTCTTCCTGCACTGATTCGGACGGGTTCCTGCCACGCCCTCGCCTCCGAGGATCGCCACTGTCGGCGTCCTGGAGTGCGTCCCAGCACCCCCGCGCCGCGCGCCATGGCCCAAGGCCTTGGCAGCCCACCAGGGATGACGTGCCAACTCGAAGCGCAGGATGAACGCCCAGCCCTCTCGCCAAACGCGACGCGCTACCGCCCTTCTCGGTCTCGCCTCCGCAGTGCTCTTGGTCACCCTCCTCCGCCCGCCGCCCACCGCGCCGGCCCCCGAACCCCCAAGCCCACGGCCCACGCACAGCGTCGCGGTTTCCCCGCCCGCGCCCGTCACCCCGACGCGCGAAGCCACCTCCGTCGAGCGCACTGCTTTCCTCGCCCAACTCGCCAAACGCCAAACCTCTCCCGAGCCGCTCCCCACCCCCAGCGTCCAGGCCAACCCCATCGCCCGTGAACGCGTGGTGACCCTCGAGCAAAACCTGCTCCAGTTCCTCGCCCTCACCCCCGAGGAACGCGCCGCCCGCCCCTTCCGCCTGCCCACGCCCGATGGCACCGAGCAGGTCGTCGAGTTTCAACGCGTGGACACCATGAGCCCCAACGAAGGCGGCATCTCCGGAACCATCGCCGGCGTCCCTGGAAGTCACGTCATCCTCGGATACGCCGACGACGCCGTCGCCGGTTCCTGGTTCGTGCCCGGCCAGGGCCTCTTCCAGATCCGAGCCACGGGCACCGGTCAGCACCGGGTGCGGGAACTCGACCCCAGCCGATTCCTGCCCGAGGCCGCCCCCTTGGCACTCCTCGCGGAGACTCATCCCCAGGCCCTCGCCACCGAACCCACCCCCAGTCTGCCGGCGGCCACTGAATCCGTGCCCACCCTGGACCCCCTTCCCACCGGAGCCCAGGTCCTCGACCCGCTCCCCGAAGCGCCACCCGAAACACTGCCGCTGCCCGTCCTCGACGGGCTGCCGCCCGCCAGCGCCAGTGACGTCGCCACCGTGATCGACGTCATGGTCCTCTACACCCCGGCCTGCGCCACGGCCAACGGAGGCGCGTCCGGCATCAGCGCCCTGATCAACGCCTCGTTCACCAGCGCCAATACCGCCTACGCCAACAGCGGCGCCTCCCAGACCGTGCGTCGCGTGTACGCCGCCGAAATCGCCTACACCGCCTCCGGCGCCCTCGCCACGGATCTCCCCCGGCTGATGAACACCAGCGACGGCCACATGGACACCGCCCACTCGCTGCGCAACACCTACAAGGCCGACCTCGTCTGCCTGTTCGTGTCCGTCGGAACCGATTCTGCCGGCATCGCGTACATGCTCTCCCCCAGCAACCCCAGCGGGGCCAGCTACGGCTTCTCGGTGGTCATGGACGTGTACGCGGACGCCAATCTCACTTTCGCCCACGAACTCGGACATAACATGGGCTGCACCCACGCCCCGGCCGATGGCGGCACCGGTGCGTTTTCGTACTCCTACGGCCACAAATTCAGCGCCAGCGGCACCGCCTACCGCACCGTCATGGCCTACGCCCCCGGCATCCGCATTCCCTACTTCTCCAATCCCAGCGTCTCCTACCTGGGCACCGCCACCGGACTCTCCACCGCCAACAACGCGCGAACCCTCGGAGACACCCGTGCCAGTGTGAGCGCCTTTCGCGCCGGCCTCACCATGTGGCAGGAATGGACCGTCGCCGCCACCGGCGATCTCAATGCCGATTCCAAACCCGATATCCTCTGGCGCAACAACTCCAGTGGCCGCGTCATCGTCTGGTACATGGACGGCACCACGTCCACCGGCACCGCCGTCGTTTGGGCCGCCTCGGCCGTCGGCGACGCTCTCTGGGTGCCCATCGCCACCGGCGACTTCAACGCCGACTCCAAGATCGACATCATCTGGCGCAACAGCGCCACCGGCCGCGTCATCGTCTGGATCATGGACGGAGCCACGCGCACCAGCACCGCCACCCTCTGGAACCCGGCCACCACCGCCGATGCTCTCTGGGTCCCCTATGCCACCGGGGATTTCAATGCCGACTCCAAGATCGACATCATCTGGCGCCACAGCTCCACGGGCCGCGTCATCGTCTGGTACATGAACGGCACCACGCGGACCAGCACGGCCAACCTCTGGACCCCTGCCAGCGCCGCCGACACGC
>JADLFD010000560.1 GCA_020845805.1 Verrucomicrobiales bacterium
GTTGCGAATTCACCGGCCTCTCCGTCGAGCTCACCGGTGCCGTGGAATTCAACGGCGGCAACGTGGTGTTCAATCAGGCCACCGAGGCGTTCCTGCCGGAGGTGCGCGTGACACGGGATACCACTCTGGGAGGAACACGCGGCGCGACGTTCACCCAGCCGCTGAGTTTGGACACCGCCTCGCTTACGGTCCAGGGCCCGGTCCGATTCGCGGCACCGGTGCTCATCAGGAAGAACCTGTCCGCCTACGATGCCCGGGGGTCGGTGACGTTCGCCTCGTTGGCACCCACGGTTTGGGAGGCGGGCGATGTGAATGTCACGGGCGGACCGAGCCGCATCCTGCCCGGCGCGGTCTTCGATGCGCGGAGTGGAGGCACGTTCAGCGCACTCGGATTCCGCAACGAGGGGACGTTCCGCAAGACCACGGACTCGACCCTCAACCTGTCGCTCCCTCGGCCGCCGGCGGGCGTGGTGTCCTTCGAGAACACGGGGCTCTTCGAGATGGTGGATGGCACCTTCGCCGCGAACACCGAACCCGGCTCGTTCCAAAACGGGGGCACGGCGAGGTTCGCGGGGGGGCGGTTGGTCCTCCGGCGTGACTACGTCCAGGTGGGTGGCGAGACGGTCTTCGCGGGGGGAATTTTGGCCACTCCCGCGATCGTGAACATCCAGGGCGGCGTGGTGCGCGGCCAGGGCACCGTGGCGGGCGGGGGGCTGACCCTCGCCAACACCGCGGTGCTGGATCCGGGCGCGCCGTTGGGTGTCCTGGTCATCACCAACCGTCTCGGGGATCAAGACTTGGGGCCGGGGGGGCTCACGCTGGGCCGGAACTCACGCCTGGTGGTGGACCTCGGCGGGCGTGCTGCCGGGGTGGAGTATGACCAGATTCAGGCCACGGGCGATGCGGGCTTGAACGGGACACTCGAGGTCCGGCTGGCCAACGGGTTCAGTCCCAACCTGGGTGATGAGTTCACGGTGATCACGGCGAGGACGCGGCGCACCACCAAATTCACGACGGAGACCCTGCCGGTGTTGGGAGCCGGGAAGAAGTTCGAGGTCGTGTACGAAACCGCCGCGGTGAAGCTTCGGGTGATCGCCCGACCTTGAGGCGGGATGCGCGGCGTCGGCATCCGCACCCGGCAAGAGATTTGGATCTCCGATCCGACCGGGGAACCGGGGCGGGTGCAGGGGAAGGCAGGAAAATGGTGCGCGGGGCGGGGGTTGAACCCACAACCTTCGGCTCCGGAGGCCGACGCTCTAGCCAATTGAGCTACCCGCGCACGGAATGAACTGCGGCGGCACGATAGGGGTGGCGCGGGAAACGTCGCAAGCAAATCGTCCGGGGCCGCGGGCAAACCGGGCGCGCGGTGCGGGCTTTTGACTTGGCGGGGGTCGAAGCCTAGTCTGGGCGCCCATGGAACACCTGCACGCCCCGTGGCGTATCGAGTACATCCTCGGTCCGAAGCTTCCGAAAGGGGCGGACTCGGTGTTCAAGACCATCGCGGATTCGTCGGAGGACGAGGCGAACCTGGTGCTCCTGCGCGGGCGCACGTGTTACGCGCTGTTGAACAACTATCCGTACAACGGCGGGCACCTCATGGTGGTGCCCTACCGGCAGATCGCCGGGTTCGAGGAACTGACGGACGCGGAGATGCTGGAGTTGATGCAGATGGCGCGGCGCTGCATGGGGGCCTTGCGCGCCACGATGAGGGCCGACGGGTTCAATGTCGGACTGAACCTGGGCCGGGTGGCTGGGGCGGGGATTGAGGAGCACCTGCACCTGCACGTGGTGCCACGGTGGAATGGGGACACCAATTTCATGCCGGTGATTGGTTCGACGACGGTGTTGCCCCAGGCCCTGCGCGAGGTGGCGGCGGCGCTGCGCGCCAAGCTCGCGGAGGCGGCGTGAGCGAGGAACCCCGGGACGATGCAGGAACCCACGACAGGCCAGGTGAACACGAGAAGGGAGTAACGATTGTGAGTGGTACGGTGGAAGAAACGCTTCATTTCGAGAACGCGCGGCAGGCGCAGCAGTTGTTCAACAACGACCCCAAGAACCTGCAGGCCCTGGAGGCGGCGCTGTCGGTCCGCGCCACCTCGCGCGAGGGATGGATCAAACTGGAGGGCGCGGTGGCCGATGTGGCGCGCGCGCGGCGGATGTTCGAGTTGCTGGACGCCTCCCTGAAGGCGGGGAACGCGGTGCGCGGCAAGGAATTCGCGTACGCCTTGAACGTGGTGCAGCACGAGGGTGCCGAGGCGCTTGCGCACCTGTTCGACACGCGCATCCAGACCTCGGCGCGCAAGGCGCAGGTGACGCCCAAGACGATGGGCCAGAAACGCTACGTCGAAGCCATCCGGCATCACGACCTCACCCTGGGCGTCGGGCCGGCCGGCACTGGAAAGACGTATCTCGCCATGGCGATGGCGGTGGCCGCGCTGCGCGAGGAAAAGGTGGCGCGCATCATCCTGACCCGGCCCGCGGTGGAAGCCGGAGAAGCCCTGGGTTTTCTCCCCGGCGACCTCTACGAGAAGATCGCGCCCTACCTGCGTCCCCTCCACGACGCGCTGCACGACATGATGCCGGCCGACGAAATACAAAAGAGCACCGAGCGTGGGGTGATCGAGATCGCGCCGCTGGCCTACATGCGCGGGCGGACGTTGAACAACGCCTTCGTGATCCTGGACGAGGCGCAGAATGCCACGGCGGAACAGATGTTCATGTTTCTGACCCGGCTGGGGTTCAATTCGAAGGCGGTGGTCACGGGCGACCCGACGCAGGTGGATCTGCCGAAGAACCGGCCGTCCGGACTCGCCGAGGCGATGCGCGCCCTGCGGGAGGTGGAGGGCATCGCGGTGTGCGAGTTCTCGCGGCGCGACGTGGTCAGGCATCCGCTCGTGCAACGCATCATCAGCGCGTACGAGGATCACCGCAGTCGCCGCAAGCCCGTGGCGGCCCACGAATGAGCCGGATCCTCGAGATCCGCAACCGGCAGCGCTTCCGGAGCGTGCGCGTCGCGAGGTTGCGGGCGGTGGTGGAGTGGGTGTTGTCCGAGGACCCGTCGGTGAGCGGGTGGGAACTGGGGCTTCACCTGATCGCCTCGCGGGCCATGGCGGCGATGCACCAGCGTTGGATGGGGATCGAGGGGTCGACGGACATCATCACGTTCGACCACGGGTCAGGGGGTGGCCGTTTGCACGGGGAGTTGTTCATCAGCGTGGAGGACGCCGTGCGGCAGGCGACGGAGCATGGCACCCGTCCGGGTTCGGAAGTCGCGCGTTATGCGATCCACGGGATCCTGCATCTGCAGGGCTTCGACGATCTGGAAGCCGGGCTGCGGCGCGTCATGAAGTCGCGGGAAAACGCGTGGGTCCGGCGTGCCGCGCGGGTGCATGATCTGGAGTCCATCGTGGTGGCGGCGCGGGTGCGGCGTGGTTCGCGAGCCGGGGGACGGCGCCATGGATGAGCGTGCCACCGGCGTGGTCCTGCGTGTGCGACTGCTGACCGAGACGTCGTTGGTGGTGCATTGGCTGACCGAGGAACACGGTCGCGTGGCCACGGTGGCGCGCGGCGCGCGGCGTCCCAAGTCGCCCTTGCGCGGGAAGCTCGACCTGTTTCACCTGGGCGAATTCACCTTTCGTCGATCGCGGCATTCCGACCTGCACCAGCTGGGGGAAGTGATGCTGGGGGAGACCCATCCCATGCTGCGGCGGGACTGGCGCCGGCTCACCGAAGCGTCCTATGGCGTGGCGGTGGTGGAGCAGGCGACCGAGAGCGACACCCCGCTTCCCGAACTGTGGCCTGTCTTCACCGGGTTCCTGCGCGCGGTGAATGACCAAGAGCCCTGGGCGGGCCGGATCGCGGCACTGGAACTCAAGGTGCTCGAAGCAACCGGACTGATCCCCGACTTCGAGCGCGAATCGTTGTCGGCGGAGGCGCGGGAGTTGGCTCTCCAACTTCTTGCTGCACCGTGGGCGGAGGTCGATGGATGGCGGACCGGGACCGAGGTGCCGTTGGGGTTGCTGACCCGGTTCCTGCATGGATTTCTGATCTACCATCTGGGCCGACTGCCCAAAGGGCGTGCCGAAGCCTTGGCGGCCGGAACCGGGAACAAGGGCTGATCCAGGGGGCTCGACTCTGACCTTGCCGGCTTCGGTGTGGACGGCGAAAGTCGCGTGGAATTCAACGTTTCCCTCCCAGTCAACCCACCTTTCTGCCATGGGCCGTATCTACAACAACATCGTCGAAACTGTCGGCAACACCCCGTTGGTCCGGCTGAACCGGATCCCCGCGTCGTTCGGAGTGGATCCGTCGACTTCGGTGCTGCTGAAGTGTGAGTTTTTCAACCCGCTGAGCAGCGTGAAGGACCGCATCGGCGCCTCGATGATCGAGGACGCCGAGCGCCGTGGGGTGCTGAAGGCCGACACCACGATCATCGAGCCGACTTCAGGGAATACCGGCATTGCCCTCGCGTTCGTGGCGGCTTCGAAGGGTTACAAGCTCATCCTCACCATGCCGGAGACCATGTCGCTGGAGCGGCGGACGCTGCTGGCGATGCTGGGGGCGAAGCTGGTGCTGACCCCGGGCTCGGAAGGGATGAAGGGCGCCATCCGCAAGGCCGAGGAGCTTTCGCGCGAGATCCCGAATTCCTGGATCCCACAGCAGTTCGAGAATCCCGCCAATCCGGACGTGCATCGGCGCACTACGGCCGAGGAGATCTGGCGCGACACCGACGGCAAGGTGGACATCCTCGTCGCCGCGGTGGGGACGGGGGGCACGATCACGGGATGCTACGAGGTGATCAAGGCGCGCAAGGCATCTTTCACCGCGGTGGCAGTGGAGCCGAAGGATTCTCCGGTCATCAACCAGACGCTGCGTGGCGAGCCGATCAAGCCGGGGCCGCACAAGATCCAGGGCACCGGTGCCGGGTTTGTGCCGTCGAACCTCCACCTGAAATCGCCGAACGGAGACAGCCAGATTGCGGAATGCATCACGGTGTCCAACGACGATGCGTTCGCCACCGCTCGGCGGCTGGCCAAGGAGGAGGGAATCCTCGCCGGCATTTCCTCGGGAGCCAATGTGTGGGCCGCCTGTGAGGTGGCCAAGCGCCCCGAGAACAAGGGCAAGGTGATCGTGACCGTGGCGTGCTCGACGGGAGAACGCTACCTCAGCACGCCGCTCGCCGCCGACGCGCGGGCCGAAGTGGGCGCCTGAGCGCGGACTCAGGTTACGACCTGACTTTTCTCAGCGAAGAACCGGGCTGCCGCGAAGGCTAGCCCGGTTCTTTCTTTGCATTCCGGCCTGGGCACCCGCGGCCCGTCTCCTGCCGGAGCGGAGCCCGCCGCCTACCGGACCGGACCCACGGCCTCGCGTGCGGGTGTGGGTGGCAGGAGCAGGGGGGTCAGCGCCGCGTGCACGCGCTTCAGGTTGGATTCGGTGGGCGGCCCCGTGACGGTGGCCACCACCCGGCCGTCGGGATGCGTGACGAAAAGGTTCGCCACCCGGCGTTCACATCCCAGGGCTTCGATCACGATCCCCTCGAAGTCGAGCATCACGGGTTGAGGGCGTCCGCCACGGATCCCCGTGGTGACGCGGTTGCGCAGGAAACGCGGGACCGCGCGCACATCAGCGATGCCGAGGATGTCCGTGTTGGTGGCCCAGCGTGACTTGAGCGGTTCGATCCAAGTGTCCACTTCCTTGACGCCCTGGCGATCACCCACCAGGAGGAGGAGGGGACGCGATCGAGGGAAAGCGACGTGATGGTTGGTACCGAACTGGTCGAGGAGGTCGAAGGTCTTGAGCGCGGGCGGCGCGGCGATCGGGTCGGGTTCCGCCGCGCCGAGCGTGGCCAGCGGGAGGACGCTGCCCACCACCAGAAACACCATCGCGAGCACCAGGGAGGCCCTCCTGGTCGGCCTGCCGTGTGGCGCCGGGGATGGTGAGCGTCCGGGCGACCTGGGTGGCTGGGGGCGGCTCATGCGTGAGTGCTCGGGATCGCGTTGTGGGCCGGGAGGGTTCCGGCGGGCGGATAGCTTCGGCCGCGCCATTGGGCGGGGCGCCCGCGCAGACTGCGCGCGAGCGCATACCATTGAATCACGACCAGCACCGCGATGCCCAGCGGATGAAGCACGGCTCCCAACCGACTTTGAGAGAAACCCCAGGCCGCGACCAGTCGCGGCAGAAGGGAAACGGCCGCGGCCGCGGCCGCCAATTGGAATCCGGGGGTAGCCGCCTTTCCGGTGACCAGGCAGACGGCGATCAGGAGCCATGGCAGGACGTGGCCGCCGAGGAGGAGGAGGGTCCAGGGCAGGATGGCGACGGGGTGGGCAAGGCCTTCGGTGGCGTTCTTGGACAGACCGAGCCAGACCTCGGTCGCCGAGGCGTACATGCGGCACGTCGCCAGATCGGTGGCGTCCACCAGATCCGTTCGGAATCCCGCGGCCCGGAAGGCTCGTGGGAGCTTGAGGCCATCATGGAGGGACGCGCGGAGAGCCTGGTGTCCCCCGGCGGCGAAGTACGTTTCGCGGCGCGCCATGAAGAGTTGTCCGCAGCCGGCGGCGAACGCCGTCCAGCGCGAACGACGTGCCGCGGGCAGAGGCAAATAACCGAGCAGCACGAAGTGGATGAGCGGGATCAGGAGCCTTTCGAGGAAGGAGCCGGTCTGTTGATGTGGCACGCCACTGAGCAACGCCAGATCGGGACGGGCGTCCAGTTTGGCGGCCAGGCGGGCTGCGGCTCCGGGAGCGAGTCGGACATCCGCGTCGACGAACAACAGGAGGGGATGGCGCGCGTGACGAGCCAGTTGCCAGCAGGCGTGCTGCTTGCCGCACCAACCTTCGGGGAGGGGTTGGCCGTGCACCAACCGGACCCTGGAATCGCCCGCGGCGAGCGCGGAGACGATCGCCACCGTGCGATCGGTCGAATGATCGTCCAGGACAATGACTTCGGAATCCCCCGGGGCGGCCGCGAGGGCGGAACGGACGGCGGTGGCGATGGTGGACTCCTCATTGCGGGCCGGGATGAGGATGGAGACCGGGGTGGGGAGGGGAGCGTCCGGATTGAACCTGGGGAGCCGGCGATACACGGCGAGATTCACGGCCAGCAGCAGCGCGGGAATCAGGGCCAGGATGAGAGCGACGGTGGCCAGCAGGGTCATGGCTCAGAGTGAACCGTGGCTGGGATGGAACTTTTCACGGCGCAGCAGCGCGCGCAGCCGTCGCCAGAGATCGTAGACGCCTCCGACCCCGGCCCGTCCGCGGAGCAGATCCGAGAATTCGTGCGGGTTCCGGCGCTGCGCCTGCAGGGCGAGGGCGTCGAGTTCCACGGCCAGTCGGCCCTCGATCTCGGTGTTCCAGGAGGCGTCATCCAGGTCGGACCGACCGACACGGTGAGGGGCGAAAGGTTCCCCGAAACGTACCAGGGCCTCCGGCGTACGCTCCTCCCAGTGAGTGTATTCGAGGGCCAGGGGGACGCATTCGACGCTCCCTTGGGGGAAGCGGCGTGCCAGGCGAGAGGCGACATGCGCCAAACCGCGCTGGAAGCCGAGGGGCCGCTGGCGCACATCGCAGAATCGCGCCTGGGGCGTGATCCAGAGCATGGCGCCCGGCTGTTGGACCACCGCTTCCGCTGCGTGCAGGAAGGCCATCGCGCCACGGGCGCGTCCCTTCTCGACGCCGATGAATCCGAGTCGGGAGAAGAAGCGGTACTTGGCGAGCGCCTCGGCATCGATCAGGGCGTAGGAGGGATTGGTTGGGAAAAACCGCTGTTGCAGCTGGAGGCAGACCAGGGGATCCCACCACGAGGCGTGGTTAAGGTAGACGAGGCGAGCTGTAGTGGCCGAAGCGGTGGGTTGCCAGCCTTCCTGACTGATCCGGAGTGCGTGCAGATGGCGGGGCAGGTACCAGCGGGTGTAGGCGGCGAACAGGGAGACCAGGAGAGGCGAGACGCGCGGCAGTGGGGGCGCGGCCGTGGGGAGGTCCGGCGGTTCCTGGGACATGGGCGCGGCGTGGTGGACGAGGGTCGCCTGGAGCGGGAGGGTTCAGGCGGCGGCGGTGATCACCGGGTTAGGAGCGGGCGGCGTCCGCGGAGGGGTGGACTTGGACGCGATGCCATCCTGGTCGAGTGCGTCGCCCGCGATCCATCCGGACATGACGACCATGGGCATGCCGGGGCCGGGGTGGGCCGCACCGCCGGCGAGGTAGAGTCCGCGGATGGGGCTGCGGTTGCCGGGTTTGAAGGCGCCGAGGAACCGGCCATGGCTGGCGAGGCCATAGATGGCGCCGTTGAGCACCTGGTAGCGCTCGTGGATATCCTGCGGCGTGAGCCAGTGTTCGGTGACGATCTGGTCCTCGATCCGGTGCATGCCGCCGGTCTTCGCGAGTTTGTCGAGAATGGTCCGGCGATAGCCGGCGATCATCTTGGACCAATCGTGGTGGGCGCGGAGGTACGGGGTGTGGACGAGGACATAGAGCGATTCGCCTCCGGCAGGCGCGACGCCGGGTTCCGTGCACGATGGGGCACAAACGTAGGCGGTGGGGTCGGGAGCGGGTTCGCCCTGGCGGTAGATGCACTCGAACTCCTCGTGCGGGTCACGGGAGAAAACGAAGTTGTGATGGCTGAGATGCGCGAATCGTTCGCGCAGGCCCAAATACAGGACCACGCCGGAGCAGGCGGGTTCGAAGCGGGCCGGTTCCGCGTAGGCGCGGGATTCCGGGTGTTCGGGGAGCAGATCGCGGAAGGTGCGGACCGCGTCCCGATTGGAGACCACCGCTGCGGCGGGCAGGGATTCCCCGGACTGCAGTTCGACGCCGATCACGTGATCGTGGTTGGTCAGGATCCGACGCACATGCGCCTCGGTGCGGATTTCGACCCCGAGTTCGGAGGCGAGGCGTGCGAGTGCGACCGGGACGGCACGGGTGCCGCCCATGGGGTACCAGACCCCTTCGCCGCTCTGCATGGACGCGATGCCGCAGAGCACGGCGGGGGATTGCTCGGGTGAGGACCCCACATACTGCGTGTAATGATCCAGCATCTGGGCCACGCGCGGGTCGGGGATGAACTTGCGGATGGTGGCGCCCACCGTGCTGCCCATGCGCATGCTCAGGACGTCTCCCAGGACGGACGGACTCACGGCCGTACGGAACTCGAACATGTCACCTAGGCCCCCGATGGGTTTGTAGAAGAAGTAGCGTTGCGAGATGTCATCGAGCCGCGTGGCGAGGTTCATGAAACGCCGGAATCCCTCCGCGGTGGGGCCGGGCGCGAAGCGTTCGAGTTCCGACGCCATCCGGTTCGTGTCCTCGCGCAGATCCAGCACTCCGCCGTCCGAGAAAAAGCACCGCCACTGCGGATCGAGTCGACGAAGGTCGAGGTAGTCTTCGAGCCTTCGGCCGGCCTCGGTGAAGACGCGGCGCAGCACGGACGGCATGGTGAGGATGGTGGGGCCCATGTCGAACCGGTAGCCGCGGTCCTCGTGGAGGGCCGCTTTGCCGCCAATCCAGGAGTTGGATTCGAGCACGGTGACACGATATCCGCGCGCGGCCAGGGTGCAGGCGGCAGACAGCCCGGCCAGGCCGCTGCCGAGGACGATCACGGAATCGGCTGAGGGGGACGTTTTCATGGATGGAGGGGGGAGGAGGCGCGGCGGGGGGACGAAATGGGAAGCGAGCCGGAAGGGCAACCGCACCGCGGGGAGGTCCCCGTGGGGGCAAGGACTCCGAGTTCCGCTTGGGAGGCATGGATCGCTTTCATGCCGCTTGGAGCGAGGTGGACGGGGACGTGGAGAGCGGCGTGGTCACGGTGTGATTCCATGCGGGTTCGAGTCCGAGGTCCTCGAGGAGAAGCCGGGAGCTGATGCGCGCACTCTCGAAGATCACCGGCAGGCCGCTGCCCGGATGGGTGCCGCCGCCGACCAAGTACATGCCGTCCACGTCCTCGAAACGATTGCGCGGTCGCAGGTGCAGCATTTGGTCCAGGCTGTGGGCGAGGTTGAAGGTCGCGCCGCGGTAGATCTCGTACTGCGTGTCCCAGTCCTCGGGAGTGAGGCAGCGTTCGAACCGAATGGCGCGTTCCGGCACTTCGATGCCCGCCTCGGCGAGGCGCCGCAGGGCCAGGGCGCGAAAGCGCCCGCGTTCCCGGCTCCAGTCGATGTTGGGATGCTGCTGGCTGACGGGCACGAGAACATACAACGCACTGTGACCGGGCGGCGCCATGGAGGGGTCGGTGCGCGACGGGTTCTCCACGTAGAACGAGGGTTCGGTGCTCAGCACATGGCGGTTTTCGATCTCGTCGAGGTTCCGCTCATAGTCGCGCGCGATGAAGATATTGTGATGCGGGACGTCGTAGGTGCCCTCGACGCCGAGATAGAGCATGAAGGTGGAGCAGGAGTACTTCTTCTTGGCCAGCCGCTGATCCGTCCAGCGGCTTCGCAAGCGATCCGGCACCAGGCGGGACATGGCGCGGGCGAAGTCGGCGTTGACCACCAGGGCGTCGACCTTCCGGGTCCCATGATCGGTTCTGAGTCCGCTGACGCGGCGTCCGTCGAAGAGCACTTCTCGCACGCTTTCGCCCAGTCGAATCTCAACGCCCAGTCGTTCAGCCACTCGTGCGAGGGCGGTGGTCACGGCATTGCATCCGCCGTGGGGATGAAAAACCCCGTGTTCATACTCCAGGAACGAAAGGATGCTGAACAGGCTGGGGCACCGGAACGGTGACATGCCGAGGTACTTGGATTGGAAGCTGAACGCCAACCGGACGCGCGGGTCCTGGAAGAACCGTTTGAGGTAGGTGTCGACCGATTGATGCGGCCGGATCATGGGCAGCATCTTGAGCAGGCGCAGGCTGAGGAGATCCTTCCAGCTCAGGAAGGGCTGCTGGAGGCAGGGCATCATCGCCTTCAGTTTCACCCGGTTTTCCTCGAGAAAACTGGGGAATCGCCGCGCGTCTTCCGGACTGAGTCGGGCGATCTGACGCTGCATTCCCGCCACGTCGGGCGTGCATTGCAGTTCGCCGCCCGCCCCGAACACGATCCGGTACTGCGGATCGAGGCGGGTCATGGGGATCTCCTCCGCGAGGGAGGCGCCGGCGGTGGCGAGAATATCGCCGAGGATCTGGGGATAGAGAAAGAAAGTGGGCCCGAGATCGAAGGTGTAGCCGTCGGCTCGGATCGCCGACGTGCGCCCACCGACGACGGGGAGTCGTTCGTGGACCGTGACGCGGGCGCCGCTCGCCGCAAGAAGGATGGCGGAAGCGAGTCCTCCCGGACCGGCTCCGATGATGGCGATGTCGCGAGACCTGGTGGTCGTCATTTCAACAAGGGATGAGTTGTTTGTGCTGGCACCACGGCAACCCGCGCTGGCGACCGTTAAGTCGAGTCCTGGTTTCGCTTTGCCTTCAGTCTCCGGAGGAAGACAAAGCTCCGCCCGAGCCGGCTGAGTGGCCGGAATCGCATATTGGAAGGCACCCGCGGGTTGCGCGGGTGCCTGGATCCTATGCGGGCTTGAGACGGCCGATCAGGCTGCCTCAGGCATCGCTTCCCGCTGCTCGATCCACTTCCGAAGTTTCCCCAGCGCGATGTTCTGCAATTGCCGAATCCGCTCGCGCGTGAGGTTGAACCTCTCCCCCACCTCCTCCAGCGTCTTTTCGGAGTCGCCTTCGAGACCGAAGCGCTCCTTGAGAATGGTCAGCTCCCGTTCGTTCAGCCGGTCGAGCAGTTCCCGCACGAGATCCGACCGCGTGCGCGAGTCGAGTTCGGCGTAGGCGGTGGTGGAACGCTCATCGGCGATCACCTCCGAGACCGTGCTGCTGTCGTCGTCGCCCAGTTGGGCGTCGAGGGAGATGGTGGTCAGCATCGCCCGCCGCATCTTGCGGATGCGATTGATGGGCAGGCCCATCTCGTCGGCGATCTCCTCGTCACTGGGCTCGCGGCCAAACTCATTGTGGAGTTTGGAATGCATGCGCCAGAAATGGGCGATGCGATCACGGAGGTGGATCGGAATGCGGATGGTGCGCGACTGGTTGGCCACCGCGCGTTTGACCGCCTGCTTGATCCACCAGGAGCTGTAGGTGGAGAATTTGGCCCCCTTGGTGGGATCGAAATAGTCCACCGCCTTCATCAGGCCGATGTTGCCTTCATTGACCAGGTCGAGGAGCGGAACTCCGTGATGCTCGTAATCGCGCGCGATTTTGACACAGAGGCGCAGGTTGGCGCGGATCATGTGTTCGCGGGCTTTGCGGTCACCCTTCTGGATGCGTCCTGCCAAGGTGACCTCCTCGGCGGGAGTGAGAAGGGGGACCTCAGAGATCTCGCGCAGGTACTGCTCGAGCGGCGAGCGGACTCCGAGTTCGCGTGCCACGGGCTCGACCGGATTGGTGGCCGGGAGCGCGGATCCGGTTTTGCCCACGATGGATTTTTTCACCATGGCGGCGGCGGTCGCCTGTGCCGTGGTCAGCGTCGCGGCGGTCAGGGAAACCGCGGGCATGGACTTGGCTTTCCTTGAGTCGGGCTTCTTTCGCGTCAGTTTCATGGCCTCATTCCTCCGAGATGATTTCAGGGTCGATTTCCAAACAAGACTGATCTGATCCGATTTAGTTAACGCGTTGTAGACCCGGATGGAACGGACTTTGTTCAAGTTTATTTTGGAATTCCCGTCGCGCTGCACAACATTTGTCTAGTTACGTGGAGATTGTCAATTACTTGTCTAAAAAGAATCGGAGTGATTTGGGGTTGTTCGGGGAAATATGCCTCATGTTGAGGTCTTTCCAGGGGAGGGTTCGGAAAACCTGTTGAATGAGTCTAAAATTTGTCTATTTGTTGGGGGTGGTCAGCATACGGCATCCAATTCAGGTGGTTTCGCGCATTACCGGGTTGAGCCAGCACGTGATTCGGGTATGGGAAAAGCGTTACCGGGCCGTGGTGCCGGGCCGGACGGGAACCAACCGGCGGTTATACACGGACGAGGATGTGGAGCGGTTGTCTTTGCTGACGCGGGCGACAGGCGCAGGGCACAAGATCAGCATTATTGCGCGGTTGGGGGTGGAGGATCTCAGGCAGTTGGTGGCGACGGTATCACGCGGGGAACCGGTTCGGGACGGTGGGCTGACGGACGCGGGCGGGAGGAGGGATGTCTTGGAGGCGGACCGGGAGCCGGCACGATCGAAGAAGGAGGGGTTCATTCGCCGGGGTGGGGCCGCAGGAGTTCCTGCGGGCGTGGGGGGTGGAACTGAGGCGGCGGGGGATAGCGAGTTGGTGGAGGAGGCAGTGCTGGCCACGACGCGGTTCGACGGGGAGACGCTGATGCGTGTTCTGGAGGCGGCCGTGATTCGGTTTGGGCACAACGGGATGCTGCACCGCGTGGTATGTCCGCTGGCCCGGGAGACGGGGGAACGCTGGCAGCGCGGGCAGATCACCGCGGCCCACGAACATTTCGCCTCGGGCATCATACGCGATTTCCTGGCCCGCACCGCGCGCCCTTTTTCCTTGGGCGAAGTGGCGCCGTGTGCGGTGGTGACGACCCCGGCGGGTCAGTTGCACGAGTTGGGGGCGGTGATTGTGGCAGCGGCGGCGGGGAATCTTGGCTGGCGAGTGATTTATTTGGGGGCGAGCCTGCCGGCGGCGGAGATTGCCGGGGCGGTGAGGCACAACCGAGCGCGGGCGCTTTTGTTGAGCATTGTGTATCCGTCGGACGACCCCCGGTTGCCGGAGGAGTTGGTAATGCTCCGGCGGTTGATGCCGCAGGACTCCGCAGTGTTGGTGGGGGGGAGGGCTGCCGCGGGTTACAGCCAGGCGTTGCGGCAGATTGGCGCCGTCCAGCCCGGGAATCTGGTGGAACTCTGTGATCTGCTCGAGCAGATGCGCTTTCCGCGCGTGGAAGGCTGACGCGGGGTTACGGTCGCGGACGCGGGATGAGGGACACATCGGCCCCGGTCCGTCTCCAGAATTGGAAGGGGCCGTTGGATTCGGCGGTGACCAGATCCGGGCGCCCGTCCGCGTCGAGATCAGCCGCGAGGATCGCCCGTTGTTCTCCCGTCAGTCTGAGTCCAGCTCGCGGGGTATCGATTGGCGTGAAGTTCCCGCGGCCGTCGTTGCGGAGCAAGAGGCCGCATCCCGCATCGAGTCGTTCCTCATCCGGCCGGCAGGCGAAAAGGTTCTGAGCGGCCACGAGGTCGACATCTCCGTCGAGATCGAGGTCGGTGGCGGAGAGGTCGTGAATGGGGCTCCACTGAGCTTGAGGCGGCAATTCATGGCGCTCCCAGCCGGTGGCTCGGTTCAGAAAGACGGTGGAGGCGAGAGTGCGCGCTTCCAGGGAACGAGCCTTTTCACGGCGATCCCGCAGCAGGCTGTCCAGGGTGGCGTGAGCAAACGCGCGATGCGTGGGGAAATCGCTGCGCAGCCACGGGAGGTCGGTTTGCAGCACGTCGCGCGGCCGGCGTGGACGCGGCTGGGTTTCGCCAGGAAGCAGCACGGTTTCGATGAGGGAAAGTCGGCCGGGTTCGGTGAACTCCCCGAACCAGAGCTGCCAGGGGCCGTGGGGGGTGCGTTGGAAGGCAGAGTTTTGTCCCCAGTTCCCGGCGGCCAGGTCGAGTCGGCCATCGCCGTCGAAATCAGCGACGGAGAGGCACTGCCAGAGTCCGGTCCATTCGCGCAACGCCTCGGATCGGGGGTCCTCCTGAGCCGGTCCGGGGTTGAGTCGGAACAGGCGCAATGCACCCCACTCACAGGCCACGGCCAGGTCGGCGGTCTGGTCCTGGTCGAAGTCGGCGAGGGCGAGACCGGTGACCAATCCCACCTGGGTGAGGGGGGCGGAGCGCACTGTGTCGGGCGTAAGCTGTCCCTGGTGATTGGTGAACACCACGATGGGTGCCGGTTCCGGGTATCGGCCGGGGAGACAACGTCCTGCAATCACCACGTCCAGATCGCCATCGAGGTCGGTGTCGCCCAGAACGAGCGGACCTGCGGAAGCGCCGATGGACGGCAGCGCGGGGCCCGGGTTCCACTGGTCGCCCTGGCGGTCCCATCGAAGTGCGCTCGGGGTCGACTCCAGGTCTTGGGGGCGAGTGACGGACACGGTGGCGAACACGGAGGGCGTGGCTCCGACCAGCGAGCCGGCGGCCAATCTGGCAAGGTGCGCGGTCAGCGCGGCGGCCGCGGCCGGCATGGGGAGCGGCGCCAGCGTGGGTGAGGGGGTGGTCGCGCGGGTGGGGAAGCGCAGGGTGTTGAGTGGGGCGCCGGTGTTCGAGCCGGTGCCAGTGAGGGTGTGGACCCAGAGGGCGTCGGCGTCTCGCGAGGCGGCGAGCTGGGGGGCGGCGCGGTAGATGTTCCAAGGCATCAACGGCTGGAGAGCGGGTTCTTCGTGCGGGGTATGGTGACGGGGCAGGGGAGGAGGGAGCGGAAGCGGTTCGAACCAGGGTGCGTGAGTGAGGGACGCCGTGGGTGCTTCGGGTTCACACCGGGTCGGGGAATCGGGCTCGGCGATCTCATAAAGCATACCTGCGCGCACGTTAGGGACGGTCGTGACCCCGCCGTGGCGCCAGCGAACGTGGAGCGAGGCGTTCGTGGTGTGCGGCGAGGGGGCGGCGAAAGTCAGTTGTGGTTGGTCGGCCGAGAGGTAGCGGCCGCCAGCGAGCAGTTCCAGTTCCTGGACCGGGACGGGACCGCCGCGCAGCTGGACCTTGGCGCCCACCCCGGAGCCGCGGTTGGGGTGACCGGCGAGGCGCACGGCGATACGGGGCTGGGGGGCGTCATTGCGAAGGAGGAGCGGGGAGTCACGCCAGACATTGCCCACCACATCGGGATCGCCGTCGTTGTCGAGATCGGCAAGGGCCATGCCGTGCGTGATCCGAGTGGAGTGGAATCCCCAGGACTCGGAGACGTTCTCAAACTGCAGCGAGCCGGTATTGCGCCAGGCGACCTTGGGCGGAGTGAGGGCGGGGTAGCGGAGGAGTGGGGATTCGCCTGGGACGGAAGCCTGGGTGGCGGGTGCGGCGCTGTCGCGGTCATTGAGATCATGGGGGTGACCGTTGGACACCAGCAGGTCCTGGAATCCGTCGAGATCCACGTCGACGAAGATCGGTGTCCAGGACCAGTCGGAGGCGGCGACGCCGGCGAACCAGGCGATTTCCGCGTACGTGCCATCGCCGCGGTTCCACTGGAGGACATTGCGGGGAACTTCGGCGGCCTCGGTGGCCGGTGCGATGCCCGGGTAAGCCACGGAGGGCGACTGCATGAGGGTGCGAATGGGGTCGGGACTGAGCATCTCCACGGTCATGAAGTCGAGGCGCCCATCGCGGTCGAGGTCAGCGGCATCGACGCCCATGGAGGCGTGGCTCAAGGCGCGGAGAGCGGGACGCGGGGCGGCGCGGAAACGGCCGCCACCTTGGCCGAGCCAGAGTCGGTCGGGCGTCTGGAAGTCGGAGCAGATGTAGAGATCGGGATGGCCGTCGTCGTTGAAGTCGCGGATTTGCACCGCGAGGCTGAAGTCCAGCGGGGCGTCGCTCAGGGGGGTTCCCTCGGCATCGGCGAAAGTTGTCGACCAGTCGGCGGCGTGGAACCGCCCCTGTCCGTCATTGAGGAAAAGCACATCCGATTCCCCCAGTTCCACCAGTCGACCGTCCACCACACGGAGCCGGCGCGCGAAACGGCCGGTGGGCACGGGGACGCCGCCCACCAGGCGAGTGGTGATCCGCGCGCCGTCTCGCAGGATGGAATCGACGCCGAACCGACAGAGGTACAGGTCCAGGTCGCCGTCCCCATCCACATCGCTGAAGGCCGAGGACGTGTTCCCTCCAGTGGTTTCCAGTCCGGACGCCGCGGTCACGTTGGAGAAGCGCAGCCCACCGAGATTGAGGAAGAGGGCGTCGGGACCGAGGAACGAGGTCACATGGAGGTCGGGCCTGCCGTCTCCATTGACATCACCCACCGCGGCGCCGGTGGCGATGATGCCGGGGCAGGCGACTCCGGCGTGGGCGGTCACCTCCTCGAACTGCCAGTTCCCGAGATTGCGGTACAGCGCGCTGGGGCCTTCTTTGCCGCAGAGGAACAGGTCGCACCACCCATCGCCGTCGAAGTCGGCCAGGGCCAGACCGGCGCCATTCATCGTATTCTGACGTGACCCGTAGCGCGCGGGGGAGATCTGGTTGGTCCAGAGGATGCCGAGCGTGGAGGCGGGCACTTCACTGAAGTACCGCGGGGCTGGGTGCGGGGACTCTGCGAGCGTGGTGAGCGGCGCGGTGCGGTATCCTGGGTGTTCAGACCAAACGACCTGCGGAGGGCGTCGGGTGTTGGCCTCGGTCGCGCCCGAGGGGGCGCCGGCCAGGGCTACCAGGGTGAGACAGGTGGGGAGGAGTGGTCGAAACAACCAGCAGGTCGCCATGGGCAATCCGATATCGGGATGCGCATGATTCTACTTGGATCTGGGCGGTTGTGGAATCGGGAAGGAAAAGAAATTGCTGAAAGACCTAATTATTCGGTGTGCCGTGCGGGCGACCGGGCGGGGGCCAAAGAGCCACGCCCGCGGGCGAGGAAGCGCCGCGGGCGTGGTGGAAGGATTGGGGGACTCTCCCCCTGATTTTTCGGGTGAGGCCGCTAGTCCTCCGAGAAGAGGTACTCGAGGTCGGTGCTGGAGAGGTTGCGTGCGAAGCCTTCTTCGCCGAGGACGTCGGAGATGGTCTGAGCCTTCTTTTGCTGCAGGTCCCAGATCTTTTCCTCGACGGTACCGGGGCTGATGAGGCGGTAGGCGTTGACCGTGCGCGTCTGGCCGATGCGATGGGAGCGGTCGATGGCCTGGGCTTCGACGGCGGGGTTCCACCAGGGGTCATAGAGGATGACGTAGCTGGCGGTGGTGAGATTGAGGCCGGTGCCGGCGGCGCGCAGGGAGAGGAGGAAGACGCAGGGGCGGGTTTCCTCCTGGAAGTTCTTCACCACTTCCTGACGGTCCTTGGTGTTGCCGGTCAGCGTGTGCGTCACGATGCTGCGGGTGCCGCACTCCTTTTCGAGGAGCTTGAGCATCTCGACGAACTGCGAGAACACGAGGACCTTCTCACCTTTTTCGAGCAGCGGCTCGAGGAGTTCGAAGAGGGTCTCGGTCTTGCCGGAGGCGGTGTCGCTACCGACGAGCTGGGGATGGCAGCAGATCTGGCGCAGGCGGGTGAGCGCCGCGAGGACGTGCATGCGGCTTTGGGCGAGGCCCTTGGTTTGCAGGGCCTGCATGACCTGATCGCGGCTGCGTCGCAGTTCGGCGAGGTAGAGTTTGCGCTGTTCTTCGCCGAGATCGCAGTCGCGGCGTTCCTCGATGCGGTCGGGGAGGTCCTTGGCGACCTGTTGTTTCAGGCGGCGCAGCATGAGCGGGCGCAGCTTGGCGGAGAGGCGTCGGCGGTTGATGCGTTGGGCAGCGGGGTCCTCACGCGGGGCCTCGTAGGTTTCGTTGAAGTCCACCTGCGTGCCGAGGTAGGTCGTCTGCACGAAGTCGACGATGCTCCAGAGATCGAGCAGTCGATTCTCGAGCGGCGTGCCGGTGAGGGCGAGCCGGGTGTGGGCCTTGAGTTGCTTCACGCACTGCGTGACCTGGGCGCCTGGGTTCTTGATGAACTGCGCCTCATCCAGGACGAGCGCCTGGAACTCGAACTTCTGGAGTTCCTCGAGGTCACGACGCAGGAGTGCGTAGTTGGTGACGACGATGTCGAAGTTGGGAATCTGTTTGCGCAGTTGGTGCCGGGCGCAGCCGCTTTCCAGCACCAGGACGCGCATAGCGGGGGCGAACTTTTCCGCTTCACGTCGCCAGTTGTGCAGCACGGAGGCTGGGCAGACCACGAGGGCGGGTTTGGATTTCTTGCCGTGGCGTTGCTTGAGCCAGAGCAGCCAGGAGAGGGTCTGGAGGGTTTTGCCGAGACCCATGTCGTCGGCCAGGATGCCGCCCAGTTTGACGTTGTGCAGGTGGCACAGGAAGTCGAAGCCGTCCTTCTGGTAGGGACGCATTTCGGCATTGAGGCCGGCGGGCAGCGGCACGTCGGGGACCCCTTTGAAGTTGGTGAGCCGCTGGCGCAGCGCGCGGGCCTCGGGGGAATCGCCGAACTTCTGGAGCGAGCCTTCGTCGAGGGCCTTGGCCTGGACCATGTCGACCTTCTGCGCGATGGGCACGAGGCCATCGACGCCGAGTTCGGCCATGGTTTCGTGGGCCTGGGTGACGGCCTCGGTGTCGAGTTCAACCCAGCCGGCGTCGGGGAGTTTGACGTAGCGACTGGTGGCGGTGGCGAGGCGCTGCAGGTCGGCGGAGCTGAGCTTCATCCCTTCCTGCTCCCATTCGGCGGAGACGGAGAGCCAGTCGATGCCGCTGCCCTTGACGAGCAGCTTCGGGCGCAACTTGCGCGGCTGCAGGAAGAGCCTCTGGAAGGCGGGGTTGCCGAGGAAGTCGGCGCCTTCGGGTTTGCTGCCCCAGACGAGGGAAAGCGTGCCGAGGAAGTTCTCGTTGGCATCGCCGACCCAGAGCCCGGGCTCGGGGGTGAACCAGTCGAGGCGACGCAACCAGTTGATGGCGGCGTCGAGGCGCAGGTCGTCGAGGAGGTCGGGTTTTTCGCTGCGACGCGTGCCTTGTCCGGCGAAGACCCATTCGTGGCCGTTCCACTGCCAGAGCGAATGGTCGCGCTCGCTGGTGGCCATGAGTCGGAGGCGGACCACTTCGTCGCTGAGTTCGAAGATGAACTGGGGGCGCGCCTTGTGCGTGACGCAGAGACTGTCCCAGCGCTGATCCTTGTGCGCGTGGGCGCGGCGCAGCTGAGTGAGCAGCCGGTGGCTCAGTTTCTGGATGGGCAGCATCGGCTTCTCGAGCAGCCCGCCCAGGAGCCGGTGGGACGGAGGGTTTTCGATGAGATGGAACTCGCCGCCGACGAGCACGATGGGTAATTCGCCGGAGAAGAAGTGCGCCTCCGCCAGCGGGAATTTCCCGGCCGGCGTTTCGAGCGAATGCACGAGGCTCAGCTCGTGGGTTCCGTTGTCCAGCGCGTAGACGAAACGGGCCAGCTGACCGCGGAATCGCAGCGGGGCCTGTTCGGAGGCCGAGAGCATGCGTTCGAAACGACCCCAACGCACCAGCCAGCGGAGCAGCTCAACGCCGTCGATGAGCAGCGGGTCGGGCATGGGATCCAGTTGGCGATAGTTTTCGGCCAGCCAGCGGATGAGTTCCCAATCCTCGGGCGGAAAGAGCTCCTGCTCCTGCGTCGCGCGGAGGGTCAGTTCGATGACCTCCTGCAGCGTGCGATCCTTCTCGCCGGTGCGGCTGCGCACGATGTTGAAGGTGATGGCGAGGCGGCTCAGTCCGTCTCCGGTTTCGGCGCGCCGCGGCTCGCAGAGCACGCGGAGTCCGGCGCGCGGGGAGTCGAGGTGATCGGGGGCGGGAGGGAAGAGCCAGCGCTCGAGTTCCCCGGCGAGTTGCTGGTCGCGTTCCGCCTGCTGTTGGAGCGCGAAGCGCTCGAAATTGGCGTGGCCGAGAAGTTCGTTGGGGAGCGCGCGATTGGCGCGCAGGAAGAGGTGGGCGGTCTCCTCGAGCCGGGCCTTGCCCTGGGCGTTCATCAGCCGGGTCCACCAGTCGTCGCCGGGGAAGTCACGTCGCGAGAGGGAAAGCTTCTCGAAGTAGTCCTCCAGCAGGAGCCAGGCACGCTGCGGGTCCGCGCAACTGGCGAAGTGACCCAGGATCTCGGTGCGTTCCGCTACTGCGGACTTCGAATCCGAGAGCTCGCGCCGCAGTTCCGCCTGGGCGCCGTAGGCACGGCCGAGAACGTTGTGGTGGGCATCATACCGCGCCGCGGCCGCCGACGATCGGATGATAGGAGTTCCGCTGTTTTTTCGACCTCTGGCCATGGATGAAAAACGACAACCGTGAAGGATCATTGCCGCATACGCTCGAAGCACTGGTCAAATCTTTATTCGGGTTGACGGACACCTCTCGGTCGGGTTTTCACGACTAAATAGCCCGTTAGCAGCGGGTTGTCGGGTCAGGCCCCAGGAGGGAAAAACATTCGCGACTGGGGCGAAGCGCCCGCGAGGCGGGGCGAGGCTCCCTCGCCGGAGGCGAGTTGGGGACGGCCTTTCGGCAGGCTCAGCCTCGGCCTTCCCGACCTTGGGAGCAGGGCGCGACCGTGGGAAAGTATCCGCCGCGATTGAACCTTTTCCCGGGGCACGGGAATTTATGGGTGGTGGTCACTGCCGCCCCACCCGCTTCCATCGACGATCCCCAGGCCCTGCTGGACAGGGCCCGGGCGGGGTGTGCCGAGTCCTTCTGCCGCGTCGGCCGGATACACCAGGTGCGGCTGTTCCGCCAGGCGCTGATCCTGTCCGGGGAGGTCCGGGAGGCCGAGGAACTCGCGGCGGAGACCCTGGTGGAGGCTTGGCGCAGTTTATCCCGCTTTGATGGCTCCTGCCGATTCACGACCTGGCTGTACGCCATCCTCCTGCATCGGTTTCAGAAGGCGGCACGCCGGCCCAAGTCGCGGCCCATCCCGTTTTCCGAGCTGGATCAGGCCGGGGCGTCGCTGGCGATGGAGTCGATGGAGCCGGTGCCCGATCCCGATCCCCGGCCGGATACGGCCCTGGTTCGGAGGGAGCGGGACGCGGAACTCTGGGGTGCCGTGGCCGAGCTTCCGTTGAAGCATCAACAGGTGCTGCTGCTGAGGTTCTTTGAGGACGCGAGCCTGGCGGAGATCGCGTCCGTGCTGGAGTTGTCGTTGGGAACGGTGAAGTCCCGGCTTCACCACGCGCTTGGGAAGCTGCGAGCGCACCCGACGGTGGTGAACCTTCTGCGGGAAGTGAGGGATGAATGAGTGTGATGAACTGGCTCTTCCACCGTGGCTCTCGCCACCGACGTGCGCTGACGTTGTGGGCCGCCGGGGTGGTTTCCGAGGAGGATCATGCCGTGCGCGCCGCGCGTCGGCACCTCGCCGGATGCGCGGCGTGCCGGGCGTGGTGTCGGGAAATCGAGGCGGTGGTGAAACGGGGCAACGCCACGGTGGAGCGGTTGCCCCTGGCGATGCCTTCGGCGGGTTTCGAAGCGTCCTGGACGACGGCAGTGCTGGGGTCAGCTCGCGCCCATCCGGGCGAGGAGCCGGTACGGCCGGCCGGCCGGGAACCCGAGAGTTCGATGGGGGCAGGGAATGGAATGCGCTACGGGTGGGGCGTGCTCGCCGGGGCATGGGTGTTGATTCTGTTCTTCCGGTTCTCCGCGCCCGACGTGCACCGCCCGGAAGTGCCCAGCGTCACCGCGGACTGGCGGTTGGTGATGAATCTGCTCGGGCTGAGCGAGGGGCCGGCGTCGTCGGAGTCTTCCCCGGTGAAGGAACGGCAGATCGGGACGGACGTTGACCTCCAGCCGGCGCCGCGCGGGCCTCTGGGGAATCTGGAGCCGCGCGGGGGCTGGTCGCAGAGCGGGAGGCAGGCGTGAAATCCCTCCGCGGGTACCCACGCGTGGCCAACGCCTGGGCGGTCCTGGGTTGGTGGCGCGCCACCGCCCTGGGCCTGGTGTGTCTGGCGACGGGGGTGAGTCACGCGTGGTGGAAGCAGGCGGAGGCGCTCTCGCTGCACGCCGTTCCCGCGATGGCTTTGGGGTTGGCGATCCTGATCGTCCTGGACGGGGTGGTGGCGGTGGTGCGGGGTGGTTCGAAGCCGTGGCGCGTGACCTGGGCCTGGCTA